>DAWBYD010000142.1:0-4695 GCA_052278285.1 Collinsella sp.
AGACCCGTCGTCTGGACTAGTGGCTGGCGGGGTTGCCCGCTCACACAACCTGTCCCCATTTCTCAGCCGGGGGCGGCACGTCACACGGCGCGCCGCCCCCGGTCTTTTTGTTTTTGGGCTGGTCGGGAGCCGTTTGTCTCGATCTGTAACATCTAGCCGAGTTTTTTGGTCCTAGCTGTTACAGATTGAGACGAACAGGATTGCTCTTTCCGAAGAATCTAAATCTGTAACACGTAGCCCGCTTTTGACCGTCTACCTGTTACAAATCGAGACAAACGGAGTAGGACCTAACCCCGTATGTCCCTAACAGTCGAGCGTTCGACCAGCGTACTCGGCACATGAATCGCCTCGATAGACGAGCTCTCTCCAATCGCCGCCTCAAACGCAAGCTTACCGACACCGCGCAAATCAAATCGCAGCGTCGTCAGCCGATTGTGAGGAACAAGTCCCTCGAGTGCGTCGTCGATACCAACCACGCTCACGTCGTCGGGCACGGACAGGCCCGCGTTCTCGAGCGCGGCGATAACGCCCAGCGCCATCTGGTCATTTGCCGCAAGCACGGCAGTCGGCGCCTGCGACCCGCCGGCAAGCACCTCGGCCGCAATCCGCTCGCCCATGGCGTACCCACTGTCCGCACTCCAATCGCCACGCAGCATCGGAGCGGCATCGACATGAGCACGACCCAGCGTATCGCGCCAACCGGCCTCACGAAAACGCGAGGAAATCGAGTTTTCCGGACCCGCCACAAACCGCATATTCGAGTGACCATGTTCCAGCAGATAATTGGTCAACAGCTCGCACGAACCATACTGGTCGGAGTCGATCGTCGTGCAGCGCGGATGCGCATACATGGACAGGATGACCGTTCGCACTCCCGGCTGGGGAACAAACTCCTCAAAATCGGGAGCCATGCGGTTCATGTTGAGAATCATGCCGTCGACGGGTCGCTCGACCATGCGGCGCGAGGCATCGGCAAGTGTATAGGGCTTGTCGCCGCCCATCTCGATCATAGTGACGGCAAAATCGTGCTCGCGCGCCGCTTGCATGATACCCTCGAGCGTCGCCAGGTTACCGACACGTGTGATGTTGTACATGCACAGGCCAATAGAACGATACGACCCGCCGCGCAACGCCGCTCCAGCAAAATTGGGACGAAAGCCCAGCTCTTCCATGGCGGCCAGCACACGCGTGCGCGTCTTTTCCGTCACGTTGGGCATACCGTTGACCACGCGAGACACAGTCTGGCGGCTCACGCCAGCGAGCGCCGCAACCTCTGCCGCGCTCGCCGAATGACCATTCCTTGTCTGCTGAGCCATGCCTTCCACGCTAACCTGCTTCCCAACTATTCCCCGCGCCCATGGCGCATCGTACATACATCGATAACGTGCTCATGATACCCGAGCCATATACCACAACATGAAAACTTCTGTCAATCAAAACCGCTTACCGAACAAATACAACCGTTCGCGGCTGTTTGAAGTTGTTTTGTTTCTATACATCCCAGCCGGATGTTAACGTGCTCATTGTCAAATGTTCACGTGCTCATTTTGGTTCTAAGCATTTTAAGATAGTGGTTATCGGGCGTTTTCACCGCTGAACGCTAACCAGGGAGCCTCCTGAGCGCAAACGCACAATATCGAACAGCGAGACGAGAGGGTGTATGCATATGTCTTTGCTAAACCGCGTACAGCAGCTGCCGAAGGGCTTTGTTTGGGGCGCCGCAACCGCCGCGTACCAAACGGAAGGTTCCACGAAGGTGGCAGGCAAGGGTAAGACCATGTGGGACGATTACCTTGTCGCCCAGGGTCGCTTTTTGCCCGACCCGGCCAGTGATTTCTACAACCGCTACGAGGAGGATATCCGCCTTTCTGCCGAGCATGGACTCAACGCCATCCGTGTGTCCATCGCCTGGACCCGCATCTTCCCCAACGGCGACGATGCCGAGCCCCTCGCCGAGGGCGTTAAGCACTACCACGAGCTGTTCGCCTGCTGCAAAAAGTATGGCGTCGAGCCCTATGTGTCCCTGCATCACTTTGACTCCCCCGCCGCCCTGTTCAACCAGGGCGACTGGCTCAACCGCAAGACCGTCGACGCCTATGTGCGCTATGCCGAGTTCTGCTTCCGCGAGTTCCGCGAGGTCAAGAATTGGTTCACCATCAACGAGCTCATCAGCCTCTCGCACTCCCAATACATCCAAGGCAACTTCCCGCCCAACCATCACTTTGATGTGACGAGCGGCATCCAGAGCCAGCACAACGAGCTCGTTGCCCACGCCCGCGCCGTCAACCTGTATAAGGATCTTGACGAGACCGAGCACCTGGGCGGACGCATTGGCATGGTCAACGTCCTGACGCCGGCATATCCTGCCACAGACTCGCCCGCCGACCAGCACGCCGCCGACCTGTACAACGCCTTCTACACCGACTTCATCATGGACGGCGCCTTCCTGGGTCACTACTCCGCGCGCACCCTCTCACTCATCAACGAGATTCTGCGTGCCAACAACGCCACGCTTACGGTTGAGGACAGCGACATGGAGGAGCTCGCCAAGGCGGCGCCCCGCAACGATATGTTCGGCCTCAACTACTATCAGTCGGCGTTTATCGCCGCCTACGATGGCGAGTCCACCAACAGCTTTAACGGCACCGGAGACAAGGGCACCTCGTGCTTTAAGTTTAAGGGCGTCGGGCAGCAGGTCGATATGCCGGGTATCCCCACCACCGACTGGGATTGGCTCATCTACCCGCAAGGCCTCTACGACACGCTCAAGCACATCAGCGCCACCTATCCCAACCTCCCCGTCATCTATATCACCGAAAACGGCCTGGGCCACAAGGACCCCGAGCCCGACGCAAACGGCATCGTCGCCGATCCCGAGCGCATCGACTTTGTCGACCAGCACATGGAGAAGGTGCTCCGGGCGCGCGCCGAGGGCGTCGACGTCCAGGGCTACTTTATCTGGAGCCTGCAGGACCAGTTCTCGTGGGCCAACGGCTATAACAAGCGCTACGGCCTGTTCTACATCGACTTCGACACGCAAAAACGCTACATCAAGCAGTCGGCACTCTGGTACAAGGAGCTCGCCGACACTATGGCGGACGCGCAGTAGCGCATCGCCTCGCTTTCCCCCGAGAGGGGAGCGGCCCTATGCGATACAAACCCAGCCGCTCCCCTCTCTCCCCCTGGGACCGACCCCGCCTGCACCCGGGCTTTTAGCAAGCGGGAGACCATATAGGTTTTCAACGTCCATGCCATTAAGATTTCATGCAAAGAGGAGCGTGAACTATGGAATCGATCGTTAAGTTCTTGGAGAAAGGTCAGCCGTACTTCGACAAGGTCTCTAAGAACATCTACCTTCAGGCCATTAAAGACGGCTTTTTGGCAGCAATGCCCATCATCCTGTCTTCTTCTGTCTTCCTGCTTATTTCGACCCTGCCGGGCGTTGTCGCCACGGTCGGCGGCTTTACGCTGCCCGACTGGTGGAACGTCGACGTCGTGAACTTCTGCAACAAGGTTTACAACTTCACGATGGGCGTCGTGGGCATCATGGTCGCCGGCACCACCGCAAGCGCGCTGACCGGCTCCAAGAACCGCCGCATGCCTGCCGGCAAGGCCATCAACGCCACGAGCACCATGGTCGCCGCCATGTGCGCTATGCTCATCTTGGCCGTTACCCAGACGAGTGCCAAGATCGACGGTGCCGATGTCTCGGTGTTCTTTACCGACAACATGGGCACCAAGGGCCTACTGAGCTCCTTTGTCGCCGCATTTGCCACGGTCAACATCTATGCCTTCTGCATTAAGCGAGACATCACCATCAAGCTGCCCAAAGAAGTCCCCGGCGCCATCGCCCAGAACTTCCGCGACATCTTCGCCTTCAGCTTCTCCATCCTGTTTGTCGCCGTCATCGACGTTATCTGCCGCACCTGCTTGGCCGTCCCGTTTGCCAACGTCATCTCCACGCTGGTGAGCCCGCTGTTCGCCGCTGCCGATTCCTACGCCGGCCTCGCCCTCATCTGGTTCATGATCCCGCTGTTCTGGTTCATGGGCATCCACGGCCCCTCGGTCGTTAAGCCTGCCCTCAACGCCGCGCTGTTTGGCAACATCACCACCAACCTCGCCACGCTGCAGGCCGGCGGTCACCCCGCCCTCGCCCTGACCGAGAACTTCGGTAACTACATCGGCGAACTCGGCGGCACCGGCGCCACGTTCATTGTCCCGATCATCTTCCTGCTCTTTATGCGCTCCAAGCAGCTCAAGGCCGTCGGCAAAGCCTCTGTCGTACCCGTGATGTTCGCCGTCAACGAACCGCTGCTGTTCGCCGCGCCCATCATCCTCAACCCGTACTTCCTGATCCCGTTCCTGTTTGCCCCCGTGGCCAACGTCCTCATTGGTAAGTTCTTCATCGACTTTTTGGGCATGAACGGCTTTATCTATGCCATGCCGTGGGCACTCCCCGGACCGATCGGCACCTTCATCGACACCAACTTCCAGCCGATCTCTCTGGTCCTGGTTGTCGTCCTGCTGGTCGTTGACTTCTTAATCTACTACCCGTTCTGCAAGGCCTACGACAACGTCCTGTGCAAGCAGGAGGCCGAGCCCCTGGCCGAAGAAGAGGCCGAGGAGACCAAGGCCGTCAAGCCCGCTGCCGCCCCCGCCGTAGAGGCTCCTGTTGTCGCGACCGCTTCTGCCACT
>DAWBYD010000143.1:0-2129 GCA_052278285.1 Collinsella sp.
GAGCTGGAGCGCCCCTGCCGACCGCATGGAGGCAGAACTCGATGCCGGCGGCATTCGCGTGGGCGCCAAGTACCGTTACCGTCAGAAAGACCAAGCAGCGACCCTTACGCGCGGCGAAGACGGGCAAATGCTGCTGACTTTTGACGAGCCGCAGCGAGCCATCGCCCCCGGCCAGGCCGTTGTAGTCTACCACGGCGACATCGTCCTCGGCGGCGGCAAGGTGACCGGCGCACTTAAGTAGCCCCATCCCCTTCATAAATTGCGGTGAAATAGGGACTGTTTAAGCGTTTAAAACCGCCAAACAGTCCCTATTTCACCGCGACTTAGAGAGGACGGCCTCGGTCGGTACTGCCGTATCAGCCGAGGCCGCTGCATCGTTAGCGCTGTACGTAGGCGCGGACGAGCTCGTAGGTGTTGCGCACGCCGTCCATGTGGCTGCGCTCGTAGTTGTGGCTCGCGTACACGCCGGGGCCGATCAGGCCGTGACGGATGTCGTAGCCGGCGGAAAGCGTGGCCTCAACGTCCGAGCCGTAATGCGGGTACACGTCGATAGCGTAATCGAGCTCAAGCTCGCGCGCGATATTGGACAGCGTGGTCACCAGGTCGTAGTTGTACGGACCGCCCGAATCCTTGGCGCAGATCGACACCATGTGCTCGGTGCAGCCTAGGTCGTCGCCCACGCAGCCCATGTCAACGCTGATCATCTCGCGCGTGTCGGCCGGCACGAAGGCGCCGCCGTGGCCCACCTCCTCGTACACGGTAAAGAGCAGCGAAACCTTACGCGAAAGCGTCACCTCACCAGCGGCGACGGCACGCGCCAAGCCCAGCAAAATGGCGGCCGAAAGCTTGTCATCCAGGAAGCGGCTCTTAATGTAGCCGCTCTCCGTCACCGTGGTACGCGGATCCATAGCGATGATGTCGCCGGTCTGAATACCCAGCTCGAGCACATCGTCCTTGCTGTCGACGTTCTCGTCGAGCAGGATCTCCATGTTCTTCTCGACGGTCTTGACCGGCTCGTCGGCAACGTGCGCCGAAGGCTCGGTATTGAGAACCACGCCCGTGTACACATTGCCGTCACGCGTGTAGACAGTGCAGTTCTCGCCATCGGCCGTAGACCACTGGTGCCCACCAAGCGTCGTGGGACGCAGGCGGCCATTGTCCTTAATGGAGCGCACCATGGCGCCCAGGGTATCGACATGGCTCGCCAGTACGAGCGGCTCACCCTCGCCACCAAGTTCAACGAGCACGTTACCCTTATTAGAACGCTCAGGCCCAAACCCCATATCGCGCAGCGTCTCCATCAGATAATCAGTCGCCGCACGGGTATAGCCCGTCGGCGAAGCAATAGAAGTCAGCGTCTTAAGCTGTCCCGCGATATAGGAGAGCGTCTCCTCTAGAGAAGCATCGATTACAGAAGCCATGTGCATCCTTCCAAGCAAAACTAAGACCGAGTCCCGATTTTAACCGTTCTGCACGCGCAAGGCTCTGGGAGCCGAGCCACCTCCAGACGTCCTCGCGCCGATTTTGCGCACGAGCACGGCTTACGATCCCAATCTTGCATAAATCCTATCGGTATCTGCATAGAAATGAGGAATCTTTTTGCTTCGTCTCAGGGTACCCCACCTTGGGCCGTGCAAAAAACGGAGTATTCAGCATCGTGGGCCCCAACGACCCCATCGCGAACGACAAAACGACGCGGTTACAGCAGTGTTGCGGGTCGTCGCAAAGCAGAAACTCAGTAACAACCCCCTCCACTCATCGATAGCCCACCCGCAATGGCTGTCGATGGGCGCCTGCGGGCCACTACGGGCCATTCAAAACGTTATGCATTTTTAAGAGCTTGCTGAATACTCCCAAAAATGCACGCTGGGAAGTGCACCACCTATCCGTAGCGGGCAGTACACCTTGGTTTTGCCCGTCTCAGGGCATCGACGCAGCACAAAAAGCCCCGCCATGCGTAGCACGGCGGGGCCAGCGGCAAGTCAAAAGACCATACGCCTACGGGCGAAGGACCACCAAACTGGGTTAGGCAACCGGGCAGATCTTCTTGAAGAGCTCGATGACGTCGTCGAGCGTCGCCTCGCGCGGGTTACCCGGGAAACAAGCGTCGGCCATGGCGTCCTTGGCCA
>DAWBYD010000144.1:0-2093 GCA_052278285.1 Collinsella sp.
GTGCCTGGGCGCCGACCTATACGAGAACTGGACCGACGTCTCGGGTTTCTATTCTGCGGATCCGCGTATTGTTCCGGAGGCTCAGCCCATTGCGCGCGTTACCTACGAGGAGCTGCGCGAGCTTTCGTACATGGGCGCAAGCGTCCTGCACGAGGAAGCCGTGTTTCCCGTGCGCGAGGCAGGCATTCCGCTGGTCATCAAGAACACCAATGCGCCGCAGGACCCCGGCACCATCATTAGCGAGACGGCTGATGAAGGCGAGGCGGAGCCCATCATTACCGGCGTGACCGGCAAGCGCGGTTTTGTCGCCATCAACGTCGCCCGCGACCGCACCAAGCCCCGCGTCGGCTTTATGCGCCGTGCGCTTTCGGTGTTCGAGCGCTATGACGTTTCCGTCGAACACATGCCCACCGGTGTCGACCGCTTTGGCGCCGTGGTGCAGGAGCAGGATGTGCACGATTCACTGTACTCACTCGTGGGCGACATCCAGCAGGAGGTCGAACCGCTCGAGATCGAGGTTGTCGAGGGCTTGGCGCTCATCGCTACCGTCGGCCGCAACCTGCGCGGTCGTGCAGGTATCTCGGGCCATCTGTTTGGCATGCTCGGCCAGGCCGGCGTGAGCGTGCGTATGATTTCGCAGAGCTGTGACGAGATCAACATCATTATCGGTGTCGAGGAGAAGGACTTCGACCTAGCGATTCGGACCATTTACCGTGCCTTCTCCGATGAGAACGGCATTGTGAAGGTCTCCGACCTGGAGGCTCCCGCGCCGGTCGATCCCGCTCTGGCCGCGCTCAAAAAGTAGCGACTGCTCGGTAGATTTTTGGGTCATGTCTCAAAAAACTAAGGCGGGGCGTTTCGTTTCGGTTTCGTTTCGACGGGGCGGGTTTCGTGTCCGCCCCGTTCTTGTATACACTGGCAACAATATTCGGCCTGCTTGGCGTGCGGGCGATAGCCACAACCTTTAAAGGGGGAAGCATGAAACAGTACACGGTTGCTATTTTGGGCGCCACGGGAGCCGTGGGCACCCAGATGCTCGAGTGCCTCAACGAGCAGGAGTTTCCGGTCGGTAAGCTCAAGCTGCTAGCGAGCGCGCGCTCTGCAGGCAAGACCGTTGAGTTCCGCGGCGAGCAGGTTGTGATTGAGGAGGCTTGCCCCGAGGCCTTTGAGGGCTGCGACATCGTACTCGGCGCCGCCGGCGACGATATCGCCAAGGAGCTGCTGCCTGAGGCCGTCAAGCGCGGCGCCGTCGTAGTCGATAACAGCCACGCCTTCCGCATGGATCCCGAGGTGCCGCTGGTCGTGCCCGAGATCAATGCCGATGACATTGAGTGGCACCACGGCCTGATTGCCAACCCCAACTGCGCGACTATCATCGGCCTGGTTCCCACCTGGCCGCTGCACCAGCTTGCCGGCGTGAAGCGTATGATCGTGTCCACGTATCAGGCAGCTTCGGGCGCTGGCGCGCCCGGTATGGCCGAGCTCGAGGCTCAGCTGGCCGCTCTGGGCCGTGACGAGGAGATTCCCGAGCCGCGCGCCTTTGCCGCCCAGCTGGCGAGCAACCTGATTCCGCAGATTGGCGGCGTCAAGGAGGAGGGCTTTACCTCCGAGGAGATGAAGTTGCAAAACGAGGGCCGCAAGATCATGCACCTGCCCGAGCTGCGCGTGAACTGCACCTGTGTGCGCGTGCCGGTGCTGCGTTCGCACTCCGAGAGCATTACGCTCGAGTTTGAGCGCGACATCACGGTGGAAGAGGCCCGCGCTGCGCTGGCTGCCGCTCCGGGCGTGAAGCTCGTTGACGACATGGGCGCCGAGGATGCGCACGACCGCTTCCCCATGCCGATGGACACCTCCGACCAGGACCTGATTTGGGTCGGTCGCGTACGCCGCGACATCTCGAACCCCGAGGCCGCGCGTGGCATCACCTTCTGGTGCTGCGGCGACCAAATCCGTAAGGGCGCGGCAACCAACGCCGTCCAGATCGCTAAGCTGCTCTGCGAGTAGTGTGACCTGTCCGGCGGGGGCCGGGCTTAGTTTTCAGAACGTCCTCGACCATGTGTGGCGCCTTGTCCTGCTCCTTCGGAGCCGCGGAC
>DAWBYD010000145.1:0-1898 GCA_052278285.1 Collinsella sp.
AGCTTCTTGTTGTTGCGTGCCTCGTTTTCCATCTGGTCGTAACGCTCCAGACGGGCCTTGTTCTTGGCCTGACGGGCCTTGGGGGAGGAGCGCACCCAGTCGAGCTCGTTCTTCAGTCGCTTGGCGAGCTTGGCGTCCTTGGCTCCCTGGATCTCCAGACGCTTGGCCTTGGTCTCCAAGTAGGTGGAGTAGTTGCCCTTGTACGGGTACAGGTGGCCGCGGTCGACCTCGCAAATCCATTCGGCCACATTGTCCATGAAGTAACGATCGTGGGTGACGGCGATGACTGCGCCCTTGTACTGGTGCAGGAACTGTTCCAGCCACAGGATGGACTCGGCGTCCAGGTGGTTGGTGGGCTCGTCGAGCAGCAGCAGGTCCGGGGCCTCAAGCAGCAGCTTGCACAGGGCCACACGGCGGCGCTCGCCACCGGAGCACACGTTGACCGGGGTGTCCGGGTCCGGGCACTGCAGGGCGTCCATTGCCTGCTCGAGCTGGGAGTCGAGGTCCCAGCCGTCGGCGGCGTCGATCTCGGTCTGCAGCTTGCCCATCTCTTCCATCAGGGCGTCGAAGTCGGCGTCCGGATTGGCCATCTCCTCACCGATTTCATTGAATCGGGCGACCTTCTCGGCAATCGGGCCGAACGCCATCTTGATGTTCTCGCCCACGGTCTTGGTGTCGTCCAGCGGCGGCTCCTGCTGCAGGATGCCGACCGTGAAGCCCGGGGTCAGGCTGGCCTCGCCGTTGCTCACGGTCTCCAGGCCGGCCATGATCTTGAGCAGGGTGGACTTACCCATGCCGTTCGGGCCCACGACGCCGATCTTTGCGCCGGGCAGGAAGCTCAGGGTCACGTCATCGAGAATCACGCGGTCGCCGTAAGACTTGCGGGCCTTGATCATCTGAAATACGAATTCTGCCATGTTGTGCAGTTACTCCTTAAAAAGGGGTTGAAATTCCGCTGTTTCTTTAGTCTTTAGTTTGTGATGGATACGCTGTGTGCAGCGCGGAGCACGCCCCCCGAATCACGGAGCGCGGTGCGCCGCGTCAGGCCTGTGCCGCCCTGTCCGCATAACGATCGAATCCACGCCAAACCACCGCCCACCATGGTATCGGAAGGGCTGGAATGGCGGGCGTCGCTATGGCTTGGAGGGGTAATGGATGGGCCTGACATTGCCGTGGCGCGACGCGCCGGGCGGCGCGCCGTGGTCCAGTGATGCTGTAGTATATCCTCTTGTGCTTCATTGAGGTACAGATGGCCCCGTAGCTCAGTTGGTTAGAGCGCCGCCCTGTCACGGCGGAGGTCACCGGTTCAAGTCCGGCCGGGGTCGCCACCAAGCTCCTGACAAATGTCAGGAGCTTTTTTGTTCTTTTGCCGTATTTCGTGGTGTAGGGCGAAATATGGGGTTATAGGCCAAAATGTGTGTCTGGTGTTTAGTCGTTTGATGGCCATTCGACTCTGGCATGGAAGCTGTTTCAGTCGATGCCGATGCCGTATCGCATGGAAATACCGAAGGTTTCGTGCTGGCCTTGGGGCTCTGCTCGACACGCCGATAGTCTGAATGACAACGTTTGCTATTGAATGACAACGTTAGCGTTAACAGTGCTTATAAATGGTGAAAAACGTGTGCAGGGTCACATTGGCAGAACGTGCGCGAGATATGACAAATCATGAAAAATACGCTATGGGAGGTCATGGCAACTCGTTACTATTTTCGCTGTCTCGTACGCCACACAAGCCTTCAAGGAGTAAGCCATGACCACGCTCGCCATTGATATCGGAGGAACTAAGATCGCCGCCGCCGTCTGCGATGAAAACGATAGCATCATCCAGCGCTGGCGCGTCCCCCCGCCGATGGATGCCGACGCCATCACCCAGCACATCGCCGAGGTGTACCGCGAGG
>DAWBYD010000146.1:0-6295 GCA_052278285.1 Collinsella sp.
GCGCATCGAGACCGACTCGACCTACGACGCCGGCACGACCACGCAGCTCATGTGGGGCGCCCGCTCCGATGTCGGCTGCGTGCGCCCGCATAACGAAGACTCCTATCTGGTGCAATCGCCGCTCTTTTGCGTATGCGACGGCATGGGCGGCCACGCCGCCGGCGAGGTAGCCTCCTCCATCGCCGTCGAAACCATTGCCAAGACAGCGCCGCAGGCAGCCGACGCCGCACGACTGGCGGCCGCCGTCGAGGCGGCAAACGCCGCGGTCATCGAGGCTGCGCTCAACGGTTTGGGCAAGCCCGGCATGGGATGCACGGCCACCTGCGCCTACATCGAAAACGACACGCTCGCCATCGCCCACGTGGGCGACTCGCGCGCCTATCTGCTCCACGAGGGCACGCTCATCCGCGTGACCCGCGACCACTCCTATGTGGAGGAGCTCGTGGATGCCGGCGAGATTACGGCAGACGAGGCGCGTGTCCACCCCAACCGCTCGGTCATCACCCGCGCGCTGGGCTCGGATCCCGCCATGTATGCCGACCACTTTACCCTGCATATCGAAGAAGGCGACCGCCTGATCCTGTGCTCGGACGGCCTGTCGAGCATGATTCCCGATAGCGATATCGAAAACATCGCCACACAGTCCTCGACCGCGCAGATTTGCGTCGACAACCTTGTTGACGCGGCACTGGTCGCCGGCGGGCACGACAACGTCACCGTGGTTGTCGTTGACCTGGTTGACGATGGCGTCATGCGCGAGGCAAAGCGCGTCCGCCGCCGCAACATCACCATTGCCGCCGTCCTGGGCATCGCTTTTGTGCTGGCGGCAGCCATCTGGGCCTACGCGGGCATCACCGGCTCGTACTACCTGGGCACCTACAAGAACACCGTCGCGGTCTACCGGGGCATTCCCGGCAAGCCGCTCGGCCTTAAGCTGCACTGGCTCGAGAGCACGACCTCCATCGAGCTGTCCGACCTGCCCGAAGACACGCAAAATCGCCTGAAGGCGGGTATTCCGCAGACGGGCATCGACGATGCGCAGGACACCATCTCCAAGTACCGCCATCAGATCGACGAGGAGCAGACCCGTCAGGTGATCGACGCGCAAACGATCCGCAATAACACCGATCAGAGTTCGACCTCCGAATCGGATTCCGAGAAAACCGCCGAACAGTCCGCCGAGGCCGAAGCCTCCGATAAGAATTAGAAAGGGAGTGCCGCTTATGAGTCGCCGTAATACCGAACTGCTCTTACTCATCGCCTCGGCGTTCCCCGTCATCCTGCTGTATGCGATGTACGTGCTCACCGCAGGCGCCGCCATCTCGTTTGAGACACTTGCCGTTCCAATCGGTCTCTTTGCCGCCTTCGCCGCGGCGCATATCGCCGTGCGTATTCTGGCACCCGGCGCCGACCCGGCCATCCTGCCCATCGTCTTTGTGCTTTCGGGCATTGGCATCACGTTTGTGACGCGCTTGGCGCCCACACTCGCCATCTCGCAGCTCGTCATCCTGTTTATCTCGGTGGCGCTGATGGTAGGTACGCTTGCGCTGATCAAAAACCTCGACGTGGTTATGCGCTACAAGTACACCTTTGGCATCATCGGCATCATCTTGCTGATGCTGCCCATCTTTATCGGCACCACGATTTCGGGCTCCAAACTATGGATTCGCATCGCCGGCTTTACCATTCAGCCCGGCGAGTTCGCCAAGGTCTTTATCGTGCTGTTCCTGGCCGGTTACCTGGCCGAGAATCGCGAGCTGCTCTCTATCTCCAACCGCAAGATCTTGGGTCTTAAGATTCCGCGCCTGCGCCTGCTGCTTCCGCTGTTCGCAGTCTGGGGCGTTTGCCTGCTCGTCGTCGTCTTCGAACGCGACCTGGGCTCGGCCCTGCTGTTCTACACCATCTTCTTGCTGATGCTCTACGTTGCCACGGGTCGCTTCTCATATGTCATCATCGGCCTTGCGCTCTTGGCCGTGGGGGCCGTGGGCGCCTACAAGTTCCTGTCGCACGTCCAGGTGCGTTTCCAGGTCTGGGCCGATCCCTTTAAGGACGCGCAGGGCCAGGGCTATCAGATTGTCCAGTCCCTCTTCTCGCTGGCCGACGGCGGCCTTGTTGGCGTCGGCATTGGCAACGGTATGGCCAATAACATCCCCGTCGTCGAGTCCGACTTTATCTTCTCGGCTATCGGCGAGGAGATGGGCCTTTTGGGCGGCGGCGCCGTTCTTATCCTGTTTATGCTCTTTGCCGTGCGCGGCCTCACCACGGCAGCCCGTGCCAAGTCCGACCTTGCCGCTTTTAGCGCTACCGGTCTTACGGCCGCTATCAGCTTCCAGGCTTTCTTAATCGTTGGCGGCGTAACCCGCCTAATCCCGCTGACCGGCGTCACCCTGCCCTTTATGAGCCAGGGCGGCTCCTCGCTGCTGGCAAGCTTTATCATCGTCGCGCTTTTGCTGCGCGCCGGTGACGAGGCAACCGGTCGCGAGGCCGAGCTCACCGGCACCGGCACCATGGCCGCCATCACCGACGACCAGGTCGCCTCGGCGGCCTCCCCGGCCGGCACGCGCTTCGCCACTTCGTCTTCGTATGCCCGTGGCAGTCACTCCGCCGCCTCGCGCATGCGCCGTCGTCTGCTCGACACGCCCGAATCCGGCGTACTCGGCCGCGTGGCGCTCGCCAATCGACTGACCCGCGCCGTGTTCGCCTTTACGGCGCTGTTCGCCATCCTTATCGGCAACCTCACCTATGTCCAGGTCATCAAGGCCAAGGACTATCAGGACATGCCGACCAACAACCACACCATCGCCCGCTCCAAGTACATCCAGCGCGGCTCCATCATCACGTCCGACGGCGTGACGCTGGCCGAGTCGCTGCAGCAGGAGGATGGAACCTACGCCCGCTCCTACCCCAACGGGAACATGGCCGCTCACGTGGTGGGCTATGTAAGCCAGCAGTACGGCACCGCGGGTGTCGAGAGCGTCATGAACGACACGCTCACCGGCTCCAAGGATTATTCCAGCTGGAACAACGCCCTCGCGTCGCTCGCGGGCCAAAACCAACCGGGCAACACCGCCAAGCTCACCATCGACTCGCGCATCCAGACGGCTGCCGAGCAGGCACTCAAGGGCTTTAAGGGCGCCGTGGTGGTTATGGATCCGCGCACCGGCGCGGTCCTCGCATGCGCCAGCTCGCCCACCTACGACAACACCAACATCGACGCCCTAATGCAATCGGGTGGTGGCGAGGACGGCTCCATGTACGACCGCGCCATGAACGCGCTCTACACCCCGGGCTCCACGTTTAAGGTCGTCACGCTTGCCGCGGCACTCGAGACCGGCACCGCCAGCCTTTCGAGCACTTACAAGGCGCCCAGCTCCATGGATATCGGCAACGCACCGGTCACCAACTACGCCAATGAGAGCTTCGGCACCATCAGCCTCCAGCAGGCCTTTGCCGTATCGTCCAACGTCGTCTTTGGCCAGGTAGCCAACGAGGTCGGCGCCAACTCTCTCGTCCAGTTTGCCAACGCCTTTGGCTACGGCCAAAAGCTCGGCCAGGACCTGATCGCCGCAGCTTCCATCATGGCCGACCCCTCGCTCATGACCGAGTGGGAGACCGCCTGGGCAGGCGCCGGCCAGCCCGTCGGCATGGACCACACGCCAGGCCCGCAGACCACCGTCATGCAAAACTGCGTGATAGCGGCGGCCATCGCCAACAGCGGCGTGGTCATGGACCCGTTCTTCGTGGCCCAAGTGCTCGCCCCCGACGGAACCGTGGTCAAGACCACGCAGTCCCGCTCGCTCGGCCAGGCCGTCAGCGCCACCACGGCCGAGCAGGTCAAGCAGGCCATGCTCGCGGTTGTCCAGTCCGGCACCGGCACCGATGCCCAGATTCCGGGCGTCAAGGTCGCCGGCAAGACCGGTTCGGCCGAGACTGGCGGCACCAACGTCAACTCGATGTTCGTCGGCTTCGCACCTTACGATTCACCCACGGTCGCCATCTCGGTGGCTTTGGAGGATTACGACAAGCACGACGTCAAGGCGGCCAAGATCGCCGGCATCGTCCTGACCGCGGCACTTGCCGCCCAAGGAGCGTGATGCCCGTGATCGAAGCACGAGCATGTGGTGCACCGCAGCCAACAGGCTAGCGGCAAGGCGGCACGCGGCCCCAGCGGCCATAGATTTGGTACTACACACATCGTTGAGCGAATAAGTTAGTTAGGAGCAGGAATGGAACAGAGGGTCCTCGGGGGAAGATACCTCCTCAAGGATAAAGTGGGAACGGGCGGTATGGCGACCGTCTTCCGTGCGCAAGATCAGGTTCTCGACCGCACGGTTGCCGTCAAGATCATGCTGCCGCAGTACGCCGGCGACGCCACCTTTGCCGCACGCTTTAAGCAGGAGGCTCAGGCAGCAGCCGGCCTCTCCTCCCCCTATATCGTGGGCGTCTACGATTGGGGCAAGGACGGCGATACCTATTACATCGTCATGGAGTACCTGCGCGGTACCGACCTTAAGAGTGGCATCAAGAGCCACGGCGCTCTCGATCCCAAGAAGGTGGCGCAGATCGGCTCGCAGATCAGCTCCGCGCTTTCGGTCGCCCACAAGCATGAGATCATCCACCGCGACATTAAGCCGCAAAACATCATGGTGCTGCCCGACGGCAACATCAAGGTCATGGACTTTGGCATCGCGCGCGCAAAGAACAGCCACCTCACGCAGGACAACAATGTACTGGGCACCGCCCACTACGTAAGCCCCGAGCAAACGCGCGGCCAGGACCTCGGTCCCACTTCGGATATCTACTCCCTGGGCGTCGTGATGTACGAGTGCGCCACCGGTCGCGTCCCCTTTGACGGTGACGACGCCATCTCGGTTGCGCTCAAGCAGGTAAACGAACTGCCGGTTCCGCCGAGCCAGATCAACTCCGGCGTCGACGCCGATCTGGAGCGCATCATCCTCAAGTGCATGGAAAAGGACCCGTCGAACCGCTTCCAGACGGCAGACGAGCTGCGCCAGGTGCTCAACAACTACCTGTCCGGCCGCGCCGTCAACGTCTCCGAGCCCACGCGCATCATCGGTGCCGCGGGCGACCTGGGCGCCACCAAGACCCGTGAGCTGTCTGACTCCACGCGCGCTATGGTTCGCCCCGTATCGGGCGTAAGCGGACAGACCAACCCCCGCAGCGCCGTTTCGGGCTCCACGGGCTCCTACGAGGTCGATCAGCCCAAGTCCAACAAGAACAAGATTATCGCCGCCGTAGTCGCCGCAATCGCCGTGGTTGGCGTTGTGGTGGCCTTCGCCACCGGACTCTTCGGGGGCGAGCAGGTTACGGTGCCCGATGTGCTTAACAAAGACCAGCAGACCGCTATCGAGCAGATCAAGGAGGCCGGCCTTGAGGTCGGAACCGTCGACCAGAGCTATAACGACGATGTCGACGAGGGCAAGGTTGCAGAGCAGACCCCCAACGGCAACACTAAGAAGCCCAAGGGCTCCAAGGTGAACCTGGTGATCTCCAAGGGCCCCAAGCCCTCCGAGAAAGTTGAGGTTCCGCAGCTCGTCGGCCTGACCAAGGACCAGGCCGAGGCCGCGCTGGCAAGCGTGGGCCTGAAGGGCAACGCAACCGAGGAGGCCAACGAGGCTGACGAAGGCCAGGTCTTTGAGCAGGGCACTGATGCCGGCAAGGAAGTCGAGAAGGGCACGACCATCTCGTATAAGGTCTCCAGCGGTCCTGACACCACCTCCGTCCCGGATCTGACCGACATGACCGAGGCCCAGGCACGCAACGCTCTCGATATGGCAGGCTTTGGCGTCGACGTTAGCTACCAGGAGAACGACTCGGTTACCGAGGGCACCGTGATCAGCTGGAACCCCAGCGGCAAGCAGAAGCCCGGCGCCACGATTACCGTCGTCATTGCCAAGAAGTCCGGCAAGGCCGCCGTCCCGGGCAACCTGTACGGTAAGAGCATTTCCGCCGCCGTCACCGCACTCAACAACGCCGGTTTCTATAACATCGGCTTCTGTGACCAGAACGGCAATCCCGTGAGCGGTAACGAGGATGCCACCGTTACGGGCGTCTCCCCCACCGGCAAGCAGTCCCCCGACAGCACGCTCACGCTGACGGTCGCACTTTCTGGCTCGGGTTCGGGCTCTGGCTCGGGCACGGGTGACGATTCCGGTACGACCAACTAGTCGCCACCCCCCCGCTCATCACGGCTCTCGCCGCAAACATATTCGCTCACAGGCGCCCGCTTGCTCCCCCAGCAAGCGGGCGCTTCGTTTTTGACATGACCTGAACC
>DAWBYD010000147.1:0-4436 GCA_052278285.1 Collinsella sp.
ATCTGGCGCGAGCTGGTCATTGCCGGCAAAAATAACGAGGACAAGGTAGATCTTGTCGAAGCACCGAGCGTCGATGAGGAGGAGTCGCCCGCCAAGTCCACCTCCGGCGTGCTCAGCTTCTTTATGGGCAAGACCGTCTATTCGGCGGCCAACCCCCTGCGCATCGCCTTTATCCATGAGTTCCCCTGTGCGACGTCGAGCTGGGACAGCCTGCACGACCAAGGGCGTCAGTATCTCGATGAGCACTTTGGCGGTATCGTGCGCACCGAGGCGTTCGAGGACTGCCATGATCCGGACGCGTTCTACGCCGCCGTGGAAACGGCTGTCAAACATGGAGCAAACGTCATCTTCTCGACCTCGCACCGCCTGATGGAATACACGCTCAGGGCTGCCGTTGAGTATCCCCGGGTTCGGTTCCTCAACTGCTCTATCGGTCTTCCCCATCAAAGCGTCCGTTCGTACTTTGGCAAGATGTACGAGGCCAAGTTCCTCCTGGGCGCCCTTGCCGCCAGCATGGCGGACAACCACCGCATCGGTTACCACGCGTCGGTCTTTGCCTCGGGCGCACTCAGCGAAATCAATGCCTTTGCGATTGGCGCCTCGCTGCTCGACCCCCGTGCGCAAATTATCCTGACCTGGGGCGATGTGCCTGCCGGTGGCCTTGCCGAGGCCATGTGCCGCGAAGGCGTGAGCGTCATGACCGGCGCCGACATGTCAAAGTCGCTCGAAGATCCCACGGCCTACGGACTTCACCGCCTGATCGATGGCAAGGTTGCCGGCATTGCAATGCCGGTGTGGAACTGGGGCCGATATTACGAGCTTATCGTGCGAAGTCTGCTGCATGGCACCTGGGACGAGACCAGTGACGACAGCCGGGTCCGCGCCGTCAACTACTGGTATGGCATGAGCTCGGGCGTTATCGATATTCGCTACGCTCCGGGCCTGCCCTATCAGACGCGCAAGCTTGTTCAGCTACTCCGCAATGGCATCGTCGAGGGCTCCATCAATCCATTTGGCGGCGAGCTCCATAGCCAAGACGGCGTGGTGCAGATCGAGGGCTTTCCCCCACTGCCGAGCACTCAAATCGTCGAGATGGACTGGTTGGCCGACAACGTGGTGGGCACCATTCCGCAGCCCAACGATGAGCCGAAAGTCCCTGCCCTATGAAAATCCTTGCCATAGCCGATACCGAAGAACGATGCCTTTGGGAGTGCTTTCGCAAGGAACGCTTTGAGGGAGTCGACCTGATTTTGTCCGCTGGCGATCTGGACCCGGACTATCTTGAGTTTTTGGTCACGGTCATCAACAAACCGCTCATCTACGTGCGCGGCAATCACGATGACCGCTACGCACGTCATGCACCGGGCGGATGTATCTGCGTAGAAGACAGCGTGTACACGTACCGAGGGATTCGCATTGCGGGCCTTGGCGGGTCCATGCGTTATCGCGACGGCGCCAACATGTACACCGAACGCGAGATGTCCAAGCGCATGCGTAAGCTGTCGCGTAAGGTTAGGATGGTCGGCGGGTGCGACATTCTGCTTACCCATGCACCCGCCGCCGGTATGGGTGATCTGGACGATCTGCCGCATCGAGGGTTCGCGTGCTTTAACACAGCACTCGAATCCTGGAATCCCGACTACATGGTGCACGGGCATGTGCACCAAAGCTACGGTTGCGATTTTCAGCGCGAGCGTCAGCATGTGTGTGGAACGACGATCATCAACGCCTGCGGCTATACACAGTTTGAGCTCGACCAGACGCGCTACCCCATCCGTGGCTGGCAGGCAGCCTGGCTCAATTCGCAAACCATGCGCCGGGAGCTCAAACGCCACGAGGCAATCGAGTCCTCAACCGCTAGAACACCCTGGTAACCACCTCAAAGGGGACGCTGTCCCCTTTGAGGTGGTTTTGATGCGATAGCAAGAAACCCGGTCCTGCACAAGGCAGAACCGGGTTTCTTTAGCAATGCTTGCTTTGCTCAGGCAGTAACTAGCAGTTACTCAGCCAGGAAGTCACGCTGGACAGCGGGATCGACCTTGACGCCAGGGCCCATGGTGGAAGACACGGAGATGGACTTGACGTACTTGCCCTTAGCAGAAGAGGGCTTGACGCGCAGGATCTCGGTGTACAGGGCAGCGTAGTTCTCGACGAGCTGCTGCTCAGAGAAGGACTTCTTGCCCAGGGGCACGTGGCAGATGCCGTAGCGGTCGGCGCGGTACTCAACACGGCCAGCCTTGAGCTCAGAGACCATCTTGGCGACGTCCATGGTCACGGTGCCGAGCTTGGGGTTCGGCATGAGGCCACGGGGACCAAGGATCTTACCGATGCGGCCAACCTTGGCCATCATGTTCGGCGTAGCGATAGCGGCGTCGAAGTTGATCTCGCCCTTCTGAATCTGGGCGACGAGCTCGTCGGAACCGATGATGTCGGCGCCGGCAGCCTCAGCCTCACGGGCCTTCTCGCCCTCGGCGAAGACGGCAACACGAACGGTCTTGCCGGTGCCGTGGGGCAGGGAGATGGAACCACGGATGTTCTGGTCAGCCTTACGAGTATCGATGCCCAGACGGAAGTGAGCCTCGACGGTCTCGTCGAACTTGGCGGTGTCGAGCTCCTTGATGAGCTTGGCAGCCTGAAGGGGGGTGTAGAGCGTGGCGCGGTCGATCTTCTCGGCAGCGGCGTTATAGCTCTTACCATGCTTAGCCATGTGCATTACCTCCTGTGGTTAAACGGGCGTGAGCCCTCCCACATCGTATCGTGTGCCCTATTGCACACATTTAACGGGCGCCCCGGTCGGAGCACCCGCCGTTACCATAAGAAATCGCTACTCAGCGATGGTGACGCCCATGGAACGGGCGGTACCGGCGATGATCTTCTTGGCGGCGTCAATGTCGTTGGCATTGAGGTCCGGCATCTTGATCTCGGCGATCTTGGTGAGCTGCTCCTGGGAGAGCTGACCAACCTTGTCAGCCTGGGGCTTAGCGGAACCAGACTTGAGGTTCAGCTCCTTCTTGATAAGGTGAGCCGCCGGCGGGGTCTTGGTGATGAAGGAGAAGGACTTGTCCTCGTAGACAGAGATCTCAACGGGGATGATGTCACCCTTCTTGTCCTGCGTCTCGGCGTTAAAGGCCTGGCAGAACTGCATGATGTTCACGCCAGCAGCGCCCAGGGCGGGGCCGACTGGAGGAGCGGGGTTTGCTGCACCAGCAGGAATCTGGAGCTTAATGACGTTGGCAACCTTCTTCTCAGCCATGGTCATTCCTTTCGAATCACGAGTGTGAAGTACTTGCTATATCGTAAGCACGCACGTGTTAGAAGCACTCCTGAGATGAGCAGTCACAGAAGAAGCACGCTCGCGCGAACGGACGAAAACTTAAGCGATGACAGCGACCTGGTTAAAGTCGAGCTCGACCGGCGTCTCGCGGCCAAAGATCATCAGCGTGACCTTGAGCTTGCCAGCCTCGGTGTTAACCTCGGAGACCTTGCCATCAAAGTCGGTAAGCGGGCCATCGGTGACGCGGACGGACGTACCGACCTCAATATCAACCGAGGTGCGCTTGGGCGAATCGCCCTTACCGGGACGACGAGTCATCTTGTTGTACTCGTCGCGGGAAAGCGGAGCGGGCTTGCCGTTGCCGCCTAGGAAACCGGTGACGCCAGGCGTGTTACGAACACACGTCCAAGCATCGTCATCCATCTCCATGCGGACCAGGACATAACCCGGGAAGATCTTGGAATCCTTGGTCTCACGCTTGCCACCCTCTTTAATCTCGGTGACGCGCTCCATAGGAATCTCGATATCAAAGATACGGTCCTGCATGCCCATAGTCTCGATGCGATGCTCGAGATCGGACTTAACGCGGTTCTCATATCCAGAGTAAGTGTGAACGACGTACCAACGCTTAGACATGGTTTAGCCCCTCAATCCAGAGAACAGAGCAAGAGCCTCGCCAAAGCCAGCATCGAGCAGAGCGATGACGACGCCGACGACGATCAGAGAAGCGCAAACAACAACCGAGTAGTTCACGAGCTCCTTCTTATCGGGCCACGTGACACGCTTCATCTCGGACTTGACCGAAGCGAAATACTTCTTGGTGCGGGCGAAGAAACCAGGCTTCTCGTTCTTCTTGGACTTCGCAGCCTTCTCGTTCTTCTTGGCAACGGCCTTCTTGGCCTCAACCTTGGAGTTGGCGGCAGCTTTGTTGGCAGGTGCCGGCTGCTGAGCCTTCTTCTTGTTCTTCTTGTTGGCCATTTGGGTTACCTCCGCGCAATGCGCTTATACATGAGTAAACCGTAAGCCCCCAAGTGGGAGCTTACGGAATAATGACTGGCACGCCAGGAAGGACTCGAACCCTCACCACTCGGTTTTGGAGCCCGATGCTCTACCAATTGAACTACTGGCGTAAGTGACTAGAGACTAGCGAGTCTCTTTGTGC
>DAWBYD010000148.1:0-6998 GCA_052278285.1 Collinsella sp.
CCTCCTCGCCCTCATTGGCAACCTTTTCGGCCACCTGCGTAAGGTTTTGGCGCAGTTCCTAAAACGCGACGGTAACCATAACTGCTCCTCTCAACATATATCTTCACTGCTAAGTATACACGTTAATATTAATGTTAAAGTGTATAAAACTCATCACAATGGGGCAGCCCGTTGTGGGACCTCACTGCGGGGCCCCTTTGCTTTGCATGAATCTTCTATCGCTCCGGAACGACACCGCTCCGCAGGGTCACCCTCAGCAACCTACATGACGCAGCTCATGCTGCCCGCCACCACGCCCAAATAAAAACCTCCCGGAAAGTATCAACCTTTCCGGGAGGTTTTCTAATTTGATTATCGATGTCCTAAGCCTGGGGCACCTGACCAGTAGCCAAGATTTGCTCGAGTGCGTCCTCGTCCAGCACGGGTACGCCCAGCTGTTCGGCCTTGGTGAGCTTGGAGCCCGCCTTGGGGCCGGCGACCAGATAACTCGTCTTCTTTGACACACTGCCCGAAACCTTGGCGCCAAGCACCTTGAGCGCCGCGCCTGCCTCGTCGCGCGTGCGGTTTACGAGCGTGCCGGTGAGCACGAAAGTCAGACCCGCAAGCGGCTGTGCGTCGGCGAGCTCGCCCGCCACGCCAGCGGCGGCTGCGGCTTGCGCGTGCGCGGCGCCCAAATCGACCTCGAGCGACAGGCCCGCCTGGCGCAGGCGCTCCAGCACGGCAAGGTTCTCGGGCACGGCCAGGAACTGCTTGACGCTCGCCGCAATCTTGGGACCGATGCCCTCGCACTCGGCGATGTCCTCTTCGCTCGCCAAGATGAGCTTGTCAATCGACAGGAATCGCTCGGCGATAACCTCGCCCACGCTCTTGCCCACGTGGCGGATACCCAGGGCAAACAGCACGCGACCGAGCGGCTGGCTCTTGGACTTGTTGAGCTCGGCGATGATTTTCTCGGCCGTCTTGAGGCCCACCGGAATGGGGTCGCCCTTCTTGACGCCCTTTTTGCTGTTGGAGCTGGCATAGGTGCGCCCCGTGTCCAGGCCGGCGATGTCGTCGACCGTGAGCTGGTAGAAGTCTGCGACGTCGTGAATCAGGCCGGCGGCGATCATCTTGTCGACAATCTCGTCGCCTAGGCCGTCGACGTCCATGCAGCCGCGGCTCACCCAGTGGAGCAGGCGCTCCTTGAGCTGCGCGGGGCAGTCGATGGAGACGCAGCGGTAGGCAACCTCGCCGTCCTCGTGGACCACGGGGCTGCCGCACACGGGGCAGACCTCGGGCATGTGCCAGTCGACCGAATCGGCCGGGCGCTTATCGAGTACCGGGCCCACGACCTCGGGGATTACGTCGCCTGCCTTGTGCACGATGATGGTGTCGCCCTCGCGCACGTTTTTGCGACGGATCTCGTCGATATTGTGCAGCGTGGCGCGCGCGATGGTGGAGCCGGCAACCGTCACCGGGTCGAACTCGGCGACCGGCGTGAGCACACCGGTGCGGCCCACCTGGATGCGAATTTCGCGCAGGACGGTCTGCTTTTCCTCGGGCGGTAACTTAAAGGCAATGGCCCAGCGCGGCGCGCGGGCGGTAAAGCCCAGGTCGAGCTGCTGCTGGAAGCTATCGACCTTTACGACCACGCCATCGATGTCGTAGTCCAGGTCGCCGCGGTGCTCGAGCGCCTGGGCACAGAACTCGTGGACCTCGGTGGGCGTGGCACAACGGGCCACGTTGGGGTTGACGCTAAAGCCGGCGCTGCGCAGCCAATCGAGGAACTCACGCTGGCTGTGGACGTGCAGCGGGTCGGTATCGGCGATGGCATAGATAAAGGTGGCCAGGTCGCGGCGCGCCGTGCCCTTGGGATCCTTCTGCCGCAGGCTGCCGGCGGCGGCGTTGCGCGGGTTGGCGAAGGGATCGCGGCCCTCGGCATCGGCCTCGTCGTTCAGACGAACAAAGCTGCCCTTGGGCATGTAGACCTCGCCGCGTACCTCAATGGTGCGCTCGCGGTCGGCGCCCATGTGGGCGAGCGCCGGCTCGGACAGGTGCATGGGCACATCCTTGATAGTACGGACGTTGCGCGACACGTCCTCGCCCGTGGTGCCATCGCCACGTGTGGCTGCGCGTACGAAGGTGCCGTTTTGGTAAGTAAGGGCCACGCCCAGACCGTCGATCTTAAGCTCGCAGGTATAGGTGACGCTACCGGCACCGAGGGCATCCTCAGTGCGCTGGAGCCACGCGTCGAGTTCGTCCAGGTCCATGGCATCGTCCATGGAATACATGCGCGCCATATGCGTGACCGGCGTAAACTGCTCGCTCACGTAGCCGCCCACGCGCTGGGTATAGCTGTCGGGCGTCACCAGGTCGGGGTAGGTGGCCTCGATTTTCTGCAGCTCAACGAGCATTTTGTCAAAGGCGGCGTCCGTGATCTCGGGCGCGTCGAGCATGTAGTAGCGATAGGCGTGGTAATCGAGCTCGTGGCGCAGCTCGGCCGCGCGCGCTGCCGCCTGGGCACGGGCATCGGCCGGTGCGGCGGCATCCGCGCTCGCGGGCGTTTCGGTATCGATGTCCACGCCGTCACCAAACAGGCTCGATTGCTCCATAGCGGCACTCCTTCGCTCGATTTCAAACGGATACAAGAGTACCACCGGTCGTAACGGGGCCGAATAGCGGTCTCAAACCGCACCGAATCGGCAGCCGCCAGACTGGGGTGGACAGTTAGTTCAGATACGTATAAATCCTAGAGCTGAATCAGGCACGAACACCCCTGTTTCAACTAATTTGGGCTCCTCGAGACCATGTAAACGTCCCGCTCTCCCTTCCAAACACCCATTCGAGCCCCATCCCAATCAAAAATTGCTCAAAACGCATCCCAAGCTGCCCCAGATTTATACGTATCTGAACTAACTGTCCAGACCATTACGAACCAGGCCTCTTGTCAGCCCCAAGTGATCCGTTTTCCTCCGTCCCCAACGGATCAATAAGAAAAGAGGGGCTGTCCCGCGTTGGTGGGACAGCCCCTCTGGCATCGGTATGAGCGAAACGGCTCGCTAGTAGCCCTGGCCGTAGCCCTGACCCTGGCCCCGTTGGCCTAACAGCTCCTCCAGGTACTGGCGCAGCTGCTCGTCGGTAATACCGCCGTTGCCGGTGTCGGTCGAACTGTCGTCCTGCTGCTGGTTCTGCAGCTCCTCGTCGGAGCCCAGCTCGACGGTGACCTTTTTCTCTTCCTTGCCGCGCATAAGCGTGATCTCGACCTTCTCGCCCACCTCGTGGCTGCGCAGTGCGATGATCAGACCATCGGCGCTCGTGATTTCGTCGTCGCCCAGCTTGGTGATGACGTCGCCCTCTTGGATGCCAGCCTTGGCGGCGGGACCGTCCTCGACGACGCTCGCCACATACGCGCCGCTATCGGTGCTCAGCTTGTTGGTGCGGGCGTTGAGCGCATTGACGCTCGAAAGCGTAGCGCCCATGTACGGATGCACCGGCGTCTTGCCGTCGATAATCTGGTCGGCAATGTTCTTGGCGTAGTTAACCGGAATGGCAAAGCCCACGCCCGAGCTGGAGCCCGAATAGCTCTCGATAAGCGAGTTAATACCCACGAGCTCGCCGTTGTCGTTGACGAGTGCGCCACCGGAGTTGCCCGGGTTGATGGCGGCATCGGTCTGGATCATGTTGGCGTAGATGGTGTTGCCGCTGGTAGAGCTCATGGCCGTGGAGCGATACAGCGCCGACACAATGCCCGTGGAGACAGACTGCTCGTTGCCGAACGGCGAGCCGATCGCCATGACCCACTCGCCCACGTTGAGCTTGGAGGAATCACCGATCTCGATCGGCGTGAGCTTGGAGGCGTCGGCGTCCTTGAGCTTGATGACGGCCAGGTCGCTCGAGGCGTCGTTGCCCACGAACTCGGCCTCGTAGGTGGTGCCGTCGTCCATGGTAACCACGTACTGGTCATAGCCATCGACCACGTGGTTGTTGGTGAGGATGTGGCCCTCGGTATCGAGCACCACGCCCGAACCGACGCTGCCCGAGCTGTCCGACTCGTCGGCAGACTGCGAAAGCGAGCCATTCTGGCTACCGCTCGAAGTGGCGGTAATGGAAACGACGGAGGGCAGGGCCTTGGCAGAAACGGCCTCGGCCAACGTGGTGTCCTCGGAATCAATCGTAATCTTTTGCGTCGATGAGCCCGAAGCGCCCGCCGTCACGGCGTTCTTGCCGCCGCCAATGTTGAGCGTGCCGCTCATGATAAGCGCGATGACCAGCAGGGCACCGCAGGCGCAGCCGGCGAGCGCCGTAATAAAGATCGGCAGCTTTTTGGTCTTGGTCTTGACCACCGTGTGCTTGTTCACGACCTGCTGGCCACCCAGCGGCTTGCCGGTCTGCGTGTCGTAGGCCTGCACGTAGGGAATGTTACTGCCGGCAGGCGTCGACTCCACCTGCACACGCGGCTGCTGCTGGGTCTCGCCGGCGTTGCCCGCATCCTGGGGACGCTGGGAATCGTACTCGCTCATGGCTGCGATCCTTTCGTCAAATAACCAAAGGCCCGCCAAACATGTGGCGGGCCATCATTGTTCACGTTGAGTTGTACCCCAATATGCGGGCGCAAGTGTATGAGAACGCAATCTTTTAGGAAGGCTTAAGTTCTGCCGCAGACCCGAAAGGAATCCGTACCTGCGTCAAAACCACCACAAAAGTGCCTGTCCCCTTTGTGGTGGAAATCTAGTCCTTAAACAGATAGCCCACGCCGCGGACGGTGGTGATGTGCGCCGCGATCTGCGGACCCACCTTGGAGCGGATGCGTCGAATGTGCACGTCGACGGTGCGCGTGCCGCCGCAGTACTCAAAGCCCCATACGCGGTGCAGCAGCACCTCGCGGCTGTAGGCGCGGTTGGGGTGCGTCGCCAAAAAGCTCAGCAGCGAGTACTCCATCAGCGTCAGGTCGATAGGCTCGTTATCGAGCGTCACCTGGTAGGTGGCCAAGTTGATCTCGAGGTTATCGATGTTGAGCACATCGTCGGCGGCGACGGTCTCCTCCTCGCCCATCAGGCGCTGCGCACGAGCCTTAAGCTCGTTGGGCGTCGCCGTGGGGCATACAAAGTCGGCATGCGCGTGATTGGGCAGGCGCAGGGTGCCGAGCGCCTCGTCGTCGACGATCACCAACATGGGGACGCCGCCGCGATCGTCAAGCCACTTGGCAATCTGATCGATGCGGTCGCTGCGGATGCCATCGGAATCGAGGATCAGCAGGTCAAAGTCGTGCGCCGCGGTCGGCGAATCGGGAGTTGCCAGGCTCACCTCGACACCCAGGGTGGTCGTCAAGCTGCGGGCAAACTCGTGGAAGCGCGTCGTGCGCGCCATGAACAGGGCACTCTTTTCGGACATATCGGCCTCCAAGGAAATGAGCTCAATCGTACTGGAACAAGTCAGCGCGATTAGGAGTTCGCCAGGTAGTGCTTGATCTCCCACTCGGTGATCGTAGACTCAAACTTATGCCACTCGTCGCGCTTCTTTTTGAGGAAGAAGCTGGGGATGTGCTCGCCGAGGGCATCCTTCATAAACTGCGAGTCCTCAAACACGTCGAGCGCCTCTTTGAGCGAGCGCGGCAGCGGCGTGTAGCCGGCCTCGACCATCTGACGGTCGGTAAGCTTGAGCGTCTCAGCCGTTGCCTCGGGCGGGAGCTCCAGCTTGCGCTCGATGCCGTCCAGACCAGCCGCCAGCGTGACGGCGTTGACCAGGTACGGGTTGGCCATGGGGTCGGGGCTGCGAAGCTCGATGCGCGTAGACAGCTGCTTGCCGGGCTTGTAGACCGGAATGCGGACCATGCTCGCGCGGTTGCGCAGGCCCCACGTGGCGTACTGCGGCACGGATTCGCCGCCCGTGGTGATGCGCTTGTACGAGTTGACCGTGGGGTTGGTGATGGCGCTGATCTCGCGCGCGTGCGCCAGGATGCCGGCCATGTAGTGCTTGGCGATATCGGAGAGATGGTACTTCTCGTCGTCCTCGCCCCAAAAGACGTTGTTGCCGTCGTGGTCGAATAGCGACTGGCACAGGAACATGGCGCTGCCGTCCTCGCCTGCCAACGGCTTGGGCATAAAGGATGCGTGGCAACCGCTCTCGTAGGCCTGCTGCTTAATGATGAGTTTGGCCGTGGTGATGGCGTCGGACATGCTCAGGGCCTCGGCGTGGCGCAGGCTCATGCCGTGCTGCGAGCGGCCGGCGGCATGGAAGGTGTACTCCACGGGCACGGACATCTTCTCGAGCGTGAGGACCGTGTTGCGGCGCAGGTCGCGGGCGGCATCGCTTACCGAAAGATCGAAGTAGCCCACGTTGTCGAGCGGCTCGGGGGTATGCTCGTCGGGGAAGTAGTAATACTCCAGCTCGGCGCCCACGTTGAGCAGGTAGCCGGCCTTCTCGGCCTTATAGAACATGCGGCGCAGGGCGTCGCGCGGGTCGCCGGCAAACGGCTTGCGATCGGGAGTGCACACGTCGCAGAACACGCGGGCGACGCCGTTGTGGCTCGGGCGCCACGGCAGAATCTGGAAGGTCGAAGCATCGGGAAACGCCAGCATGTCGGCTTCCTCGGGCGTGGCAAAGCCCTCGATGGCGGAGCCGTCAAAGCCAATACCCTCCTCAAAAGCGACCTCGAGGTCCTCGGGGCTAATGGCAAAGTTCTTGAGGCGGCCGAGAATGTCGACAAACCACAGACGCACAAAGCGGATGTCACGCTGCTCTACGGAGCGGAGTACGTAATCGATGTTCTGCTGGTTCATGTCGCTCCCCTTTCTTTCGGGCGGGTTTCGACTGGTCTATATCGCAGATACTATCGCAGAAAAATGTTTACGCAGGGTTAAAGCGTATCACGCGCTCAAAAAACGTGCGCGAACAGGCAGTTGCGAACGAGCGGTTAGCGCGAGGTTGAGGCGCGGTGTTCGATGTGGCCGGGGACCTCGATACGCTTGGGGGCGAGCTTTGCGGCCTCGCCCACCGTGGTGGTGACGACGTCGATGCGC
>DAWBYD010000149.1:0-4788 GCA_052278285.1 Collinsella sp.
AAGGGGACAGGCACCTTTGTGGTGGTTTTCGTTTACGAGGGGTTTAGGGGCGGACCTGGCCGGTGCCGCGGAGCTTGTATTTGTAGGTGGTGAGGGCCTCGGCGGCGAAGGGGCCACGGGCGTGGAGTTTTTGGGTCGAGATGCCGATCTCGGCGCCCAGGCCAAACTCGCCGCCGTCAGTGAAGCGCGTGCTGGCGTTGGCGTACACGGCCGAGGCATCGACCGCATCCAGGAAGCGCTCGCAAGCATCCGTGTCCTCGGCAACGATGGCCTCGGAGTGCATCGTGCCGTAGCGGTTGATGTGTGCGATGGCCTCGTCCTCGCTCGCCACGACCTTCACGCTCATCTCGAGAGCCAGGTACTCGCGACCCCAGTCCTCCTCAGTCGCGGCGACGTAGTTGTCGCCCTCGGCAAGCCCAGCGTCGGCGCATGCGGCGCACGTGGCCTCGTCGCCGTGAATCAGTACGCCGTGGTCGTGCAGCACGGCAACGACCGCCGGCAAAAACGAATCTGCCACAGCACGGTCGACCAGCAGCGACTCGGCGGCATTGCACACGCCTACGCGCTGGGTCTTGGCATTGACGATAATGTTGAGCGCCTTATCAAAGTCGGCGGATTCATGCACGTAGATGTGGCAGTTGCCCGTGCCCGTCTCGATCACCGGCACAAGCGACTCGCGCACGCAGCGCTGGATCAAGCCTGCACCGCCGCGCGGAATGAGTACGTCGACGATACCGCGGAGCTTCATGAGCTCGCCGGTGGCCTCGCGGTCGGTGGACTCGATCATCGACACGGCCTCGCGCGGGAAGCCCTTGGCCTCGAGCGCATCGGCCAGCAGCTCGGCGATCATGGCACACGAGTGATAGGCCAGCGAGCCGCCGCGCAGAATGCAGGCGTTGCCGGTGCGGATGCAGATGCCCGCGGCGTCGGCCGTCACATTGGGGCGCGCCTCGTAGACCATGGCAACCAGACCCAACGGCACGCTCACGCGGGTCAGGTCCACACCGCTCGCAAGCACGCGGTGGTCGAGCACGCGGCCGACGGGATCGGGCAGCTCGGCGAGCTTTTCCAGGCCGGCGGCCATGCCCTCGACGCGCTCGGGCGTCAGCAGCAGACGGTCGAGCAGACCGGCCGAAGTGCCCGCATCGCGTGCGGCGGACATATCGAGCTCGTTAGCGGCGACGATGGAGTCGACACCGTTGCGCAGTGCTGCGGCCATGGCGCGCACGGCCTCCTGACGCTGCTCATCGCTCGCCGTGGCAAGCGAGGCCGACGCTGCCTTGGCGGCAACGGCAAGATCGTGGACATACGTGGCTATATCGACCGACATGGGCGGCCCTTTCTCCTAGAAGTTTGCAACCATGGTAGCCGATTTGCGCATGGCCTCGCCCGCGGCGGTAGAATTGGTCAACCCGAAACACCGCAACGAACGGAAGACTCACATGGCCCTCATCACTTCGTACCACGTCCCCGGCCTTTATGTCGAGGACCACAGCATCGACGTCCCCCTTGACTGGCGCGGCCTGGAGCCGATGCTCCTGGCCGTCGGCAGCACCATGCGCCGCGGCGCTATGCCGGCACCAATCGCCGGCGCGCCCGAGAGCATCAAGCTCTTCTACCGCGTGGTTTGCGCGCCTGCCCGCATCAACGACGATCTGCCGCTGCTCCTGTTTTTGCAGGGCGGCCCCGGCGGCGAGAGCCCGCGTCCGCTGTCGCCTACAAGCGACGGCTGGATCGAGGAGGCCGTCAAGCACTTCCGCGTGGTCCTTCCCGACCAGCGCGGCACCGGACGCAGTAGCTGCGTGGACGGACGCACGATCAAGGCACTGGGCGATCGCGCAACGGCCGCCGGCGCCGATACAGCACGCTCGCAGGCCGACTTCCTCAAGCGCCACCTCGCCAGCTCCATCGTGCGCGATTTTGAGTACCTGCGTCTGGTGGGCTTTGGCGGCAAGCCCTGGGTCACGCTCGGCCAGAGCTACGGCGGCTTTTTGACGTTGAGTTATCTGTCGCTCTTCCCCGAGGGCGTGGCGGCGAGCTTTACCTGCGGCGGCATCCCCCACGTGCCGGCGAGCGCCAGCGAGGTCTACGCGCACACCTTCCCGCGCATGGCCGCCAAGACGCAGCAGTATTACGACCGCTACCCCGCCGACGTCGAGCGCGTGGCAGCCCTGGCCGATGCGCTCGAGGCACAGAAGCCCGTGCTGCCCGACGGCTCGCCGATGACGGTCGAGCGCCTACAGCTCATGGGCAGCGACTTTGGCATGAAGCCGAGCTTTGAGCGCATGCATTGGACTATCGATCACGCTTTTGTTACTGGCGACGGTACGCTGAGCTGCGGCTCCTCGGTATCCGACAGCTTTTTGATGCGCGCCTTCGAGCGCACCAACACACGCACGAACCCGCTGTACTGGACACTGCAGGAGTTTATCTACGCCGACGGCGACACCATGCCCATTCGCTGGGCCGCAGCAGAGGAGAAGGCCCATCGTGCCGAGTTCGACACACTCGCGCGCCCGCTCATGTTTACCGGCGAGGCCATGTTCCCGTGGATGTTCGAGCAGATGCCCGAGCTCAAGCCCTTCAAGCCCGCCATGGACCTGCTGATGGAAGACACCAGCTGGGACAAGATCTACGACCCGCAGCGACTGGCGTGCAACGAGGTGCCCCTGCAGGCCGCGGTGTATTTCGACGACATGTACGTGGATTCGGGCCTGCAGCTTGATACGCTCAGCCGCGTGGGCAACTCGCATGCCTGGGTGACCAACGAGTTCGAGCACGACGGCCTGCACGGCAGCGTGGTATTCAAGCACCTCTTCGACGAGGCCCTCAACCGCGGAGACCTGCGCCGAATCTTCTAGCAAAGGAGTGTCCCCACCTGCCGGCACAAAAGAAACGTCCCCAGGTGCCGGCACGAGAAAGACAGCGCTGCGGGAAACGATCCGCAGCGCTGTCTTTCTTTATGCAAATACGATCAAGTTATCCCTGTGTATCGCCGGCTTCTCGGCCAGGTTAGCGAGCAGGCGGTTGCTGGCGATCTGGTCCTGGCGGCGACCGGCAGCAAGTTCCAGCACGTCCGAATCGGCCTCGGCGATACCGCGGGCGACAACCATACCGCTCGGGTCGCACACGTCGAGCACATCGCCCTCGGCAAACTGGCCATCGACCTCGCGAATACCCACCGCAAGCAAGGAAGAGCCACGGCTGACCAGCGCCTTCGCAGCACCATCATCGACCGTCACCGAGCCATGCGCCTTGTCGCCCAGTGCGATCCACAGCTTGCGGGGTGCGATGTCCAGACGCTCCGCCGGCGGATCGAACAGCGTGCCCACGCTCTCGCCGCGGGCGAGGCGCACGAGCGCATCGGGTTCCTCGCCCGAGCAAATCACGCTCTGAATGCCCGCCGTCATCAGGATGCGACTCGCGCGGATCTTGGTGATCATGCCGCCCGTGCCCACCGATGTGGAAGAATCGCCCGCCGAGGCGATGATCTTGGCATCGATCTTATGCACGACCGGGACAAACTCGGCCGTGGGGTCCTCGTGCGGATTGGCGGTATAGAGGCCATCGATGTCCGAGAGCGTCACGCACAGATCGGCAGAAACCAGGCAGCTTACAAGCGCCGCCAGCGTATCGTTGTCGCCAAACTTGATCTCATCGACGGTAACGGTATCGTTCTCGTTGACAACCGGCACCACGCCAAGCTCCACCAGACGCAGCAGGGCGTCGCGGGCGTGCAGGTAGGACGTGCGGCGGGCCGTATCGTGGCGCGTGAGCAGCACGAGCGATGTGAGCAGGTCGCGCGCATGAAACTCCTCGTCGTAGGCCGACGAGATGATGCACTGACCAGCCGAGGCGCAGGCCTGCAGGCTCGGCAGGTCACCAACCGGCTTGCGGTCGAAGCCCAACACGGGATAGCCACAGGCGATAGCGCCCGAGCTCACCACGACTAGGCGCCAGCCGAGTTTGCGCAGGGCTGCGGCCTGGTCGGCAAGTCCGCCGATAAAGGCGCGGTTGACCTTGCCATCGGCGCCCACCACCGTGGACGAACCGATCTTTACCACCATCGTTTTATAAGAAGTCGTCATACGTCAAACCAATCAACTGTTCAGCGAACGGCCGAGCTGGCGGCCAAGGGAGCGTGACTCGCCCCTACCGCCCAAGGAATCATTTTGCCCAGGGGAAAGCCGAGGCCGCGGCCATGTTCTTGCGCACGAGCTCGTCGCGCACCTGAGCCAGGCCCTGCTCCATGCCCACCACATAGGTCTGCGGGTACAGGAAGCGCTTGAAAGCTGCGTCCAGATGATCGAGCGCCCAAACACAGCGCTCGCGCGCGTCCTGGATGCTCTCACGCGGAGCCACTGCACTGCCATCGCGCACGATCGGCACCAGCAGCTCGCGATACTCAAGCTCCGACACGTCGGTCACCAGGGCGGCATCATTCACGGCCACGAGGGTATTGCCGCGCGCGGCGCCCTCCCCCACCAGATGGTCCTCGTCGTAGATCATGTCGCAGACCGGGCCGCCAAAGCCGTCGTAATAACGGCGCACGCGCTGCACGCCCGGGATCGTGCGCTTGTAGGGCTGCTCGGAGAGCTTGACCACCGGCGTCCACGGGTCCGCCTCGCTCGCACGGCGGGCAGAAAGCTTGTACACGCCGCCCAGCGCCGGCTGGTCGTAGCAGGTCGCGAGCTTGGTACCCACGCCAAAACTATCGATGGGCGCGCCCTGGTCGAGCAGCGACTGAATCGTGTACTCGTCCAGATCGTTGGAACCCGAGCTCCCCAC
>DAWBYD010000150.1:0-1747 GCA_052278285.1 Collinsella sp.
GAGCACCCCCCCCCCGAACGCTTTTTGTGGTTACATCCACAGTACACGCTCCAAGGGTGTCAAAGGCTGTCACAAGTGCGCCGCAACCCGGCAGGCAGGCGCGGCGCACATGACAATAATCATACCTGTTGGTAAAAAAGTTACCACGCCCAAAGTGTCAAATGTTGAGCAACAAAATTTAATCCGGTTAACGGTCATTTTCGCAGCATAGAAACTTTAACGAGGTCGCCCCAAATCACACTTGCCAGACAACCGCGCTTACGAATGCAGGCACGCATACGCACAATGCCACCCTCCGCTACACTCAACATAGAGTTCTACATATGATTCTATGTAAGGAGTTTCATATGCCTGTCGTAAAGCCTATTTCTGATCAGACGCGCGCGCTAACTACCATTCAGGAACGCGAAGATCACATTCAACGTACCATCGCTCATGGTTATGACGACCTCACCAACGGTCGTGTGCGCCCCCGGAAAGAAGCGAAGGCCGAGGCAGATCGGATGCGAGCCATCAGGTAAGGTCACCCCCCCATGTAACCATCCTGTAAATCATAGCAGCGCACTCGAGTTTTACCGTGATGCGGTCGCGCCTGGCGCTCCACTGTGCTAAAGTATCCCGAACGTTCAAACGACTACGAGGGAGACTAGAAGATGGCACGTGTGCACAACTTCTCAGCTGGCCCGGCCGCACTGCCTACCAGCGTGCTCGCCGAGATCGCCGACGAGATGATGGACTACCGCGGTTGCGGCATGTCCGTGCTCGAGATGAGCCATCGATCTAGCATGTACCAGCAGATTATCGACGACGCCGAAGCAACCCTGCGCCGTCTACTGAGCATCCCGGACAACTACCGCGTCCTGTTTTTGCAGGGCGGTGCCACGCTGCAGTTTGCGGGCATCCCCATGAACCTCATGCGCCGCGGCCGCGCCGGCTACATCGTGACCGGCAACTTTGCCAACAAGGCATACAAAGAAGCCGCCAAGTACGGCGAGGCCGTGCAGCTCGCGAGCTCCGAGGACACCAACTTCGACCGCATTCCCAACATGGCCGACATCAACGCGCGCATTGCCGACGAGGCCGCGGGCGACGGGCTCGACTACGTCTACATCTGCCAGAACAACACCATCTTTGGCACCATGTACCACGAGCTGCCCAACTGCGGCGACGTACCGCTGGTCGCCGATGTCTCGAGCTGTTTTCTGTCGCAGCCGCTCGACGTTGAGCGCTACGGGCTCATTTACGCCGGCGCGCAGAAAAACGCCGGCGCCGCGGGCGTGACCGTGGTCATCGAGCGCGACGACCTCATCGCAGATGGCCCCGCTTTTGCGCAGACGCCGCAGTACATGGACCTTAAGACCCAGGCCGCCAAGGGCTCCATGCTCAACACGCCCAACACCTTTGGCATCTACGTGTGCGGCAAGGTGTTCCACTGGGTCGAGCAAACCGGCGGACTTGCAGCCATGGCCGAGCGAAACTGGGCCAAGGCCAACCTGCTCTACGGCCTGCTCGAGCACAGCGAGCTGTTCCATGGCACCGCGCAGGCCGACAGCCGCTCCATCGCCAATGTCACCTTCCGCACCGGCGATGCCGAACTCGACGCGGCCTTTGTCGCAGGCGCGGCCGGGCACCAGATCCAAAACGTCAAGGGCCATCGCCTCGTCGGCGGCATGCGCGCCAGCGTGTACAACGCCGTCACCATGGAGGACGTGCAGGCGCTGGCCACGTACATGAAGGCTGTCTCTTA
>DAWBYD010000151.1:0-2989 GCA_052278285.1 Collinsella sp.
CCTAATGGGTCATGGCCGCACGGTTGAACGGCGAGGTCGGGTGCCTGGGAAAGCTTTAAAGGAGGCCGTTGTCCTGGAGGACCTTCTTAATCGCCTCGACGTTCTCACCGGTCATGGCCTTCACCGGGCGCGGCATGGTCGGGCTGTCGAAGATGCCCATGAGGTTCATAGCGGTCTTGAAGGCGCCGACGCCACCGGCATAGCCCTGGACGCCCGAGGTGACATCCCAGATGTGGGAGATCTCATTGAGACGATCCTGCTCGGCCTTGACGGTAGCCCAGTCACCAGCCTGAGCGGCCTTCCACTGACGCACGTAGCCCTCGGGCTCAACGTTGGCGAGACCCGGGACGGAACCGTCAGCGCCGCCGAGATAGGCGCCGTCGACAACAACCTCGTGACCGGTGAGGATGCTCATCGGATGGCCGTTCTTCTCGTTCTCCTGAACGAGGTAGCGGAACGAGATGTCATCACCCGAGGAATCCTTGACGCCAGCAAGGACGCCCTCGGCGCCGAGCTTGGCAAGGAGCTTCCAGGGGAGCTTGGTGTGAACGCAGACGGGAATGTCATAGGCAAAGATGGGCAGGTCGAGCTCCTCGTGCAGGATGCGGAAGTGCTCCTCGACCTCGGTCATACCCTGCAGGGCATAGAACGGGCAGGTGGCGACGAGGGCATCGGCGCCCAGCTCCTGGGCGACCTTGCCGTGCTCAATCATGCGCTCGGTCTCGGTATCGATGATGCCGACCAGAACAGGCACACGGTGGTCGACGATACGAACGGCCTCGGCGATAATCTGGCGACGGCGCTCATCGGTGGAGAAGACGACCTCGCCCGAAGACCCCAAGAAGAACAGACCATCGACGCCGGCATCGATCATGCGGTTGATGCTGCGCTCAAAGGAGGCAACGTCGAGCTGGTGGTCTTCGGTATCGGGAACAACGACGGGAGGGATAACGCCGGTGAATTTCTGAGTTGCCACAAGAATCTCCTTAGCTGTCTGGCGAGCGGCCCTATGCCGCTCACTCTTGTTGGCAGTGTCCAGGCCGTCTAGGCCAAAGAACACGGATAGAACGTTTGGTTAAAGAAGTCGACGACTTCGTTTTCGAACGCGTTAATACGCTCATGAGCGTATTTGGCATAGATGATATGCCTCCGGTCACACTCAAGACCGTTGAATACGGCAAACTGACCCTTGGGGTCGCTCACGGTATCCATGAGCGACGTGCCCATGAGCACCGATCCGCGCACCCGAGACGACAGAGCCTCGAGGCCACCGGGAATTGGATTGGCAACCGCCGTGCAGGCAAGTCCGCGCTCGTCCAGAGCAGAAACCGCCAGCGCGACACCGCCGCCAAGACCCTCGCCCCATGCAAAAATGCGATCGGGATCCATGCCATCAAGATTGCGCGCGACCTTCGCCAACGCGCAGCCCCAACGGACGCGCTTGACAAAAGCGGGCGAAGCAATCCCCCACTGCAGGTCGTCCGCACCAGCAACATCGTCATCCAGCGCGAGAACGGCATACCCCATGGCGGCAAATCTCGTCATGTGATGCCATCCACGCACGGGTCGATCGATGTCGTGAAACATCAGGCACAGCGGCACGCGCTCAGACACTCGGGCACGACCGACAGGCTCGATCAAACGAGCGTGAATCGCATCGTCACCGAGCTCAAAGGAGACCTCCGAGTAACGGGCGCAGGGGTTAACAAAGTCAATCGCCGTAATGGCCAGGCCTTGAATCTCAAGATTCGAAGCGCATGTCTCTAAATCAGAAACATCTGCTTGGACATCACCGCGCCAGTCCCGATATTCTGCGAGCCTTGACGAAACCGTTCCAGGCATCTCCGCGAGCCCGGGGACGATCAGCTCGTCGATATTGCTCTCGCACTTAGACATGAGCCTCCCCTCCCTCGCAGAAAAACGGAATGATCAGATCGTCAAAGTCCTGAATCTCCTCGTGGCCAAAGCCCTCAAAGAACTCGCGTCGCTTCTCACAGGCCAGATTGTTGTAGACCGCAAACTGCGTCGCCGGCGGACAGACGATATCGGCTGTGCCCGTGCCAAACAGCACGGGGCATTTGACCATGGGGGCAAAGTTCTTGGAATCGAAGTACGCCAGTTTGGCATAGGCCTCCTCAATACGAGTCGAGTCCTCGTCAAACCAACGCGACCAATAACGCAGGCCTTCATAAGCGATATCGTCGGCATCCAGATCCCAAACAAGGCGGAAATCCGACAGGAAGGGATAGAGGATGGCAGCGCGATTGATAAGCTCACTATTAAGCGCGCAGGTCGCAATGCCCAAACCGCCGCCCTGCGATGCGCCGTTCACAAATACGCGGGAAAGATCGATGCCCTCGAGCTCGCGAACAATACGGCACAGAATGCGGATATCCTGGTGCAAGCGGACATAGTAAAGATTGGCCGGGTCGCCGTCGATACCGGCGACGATATGCCCAGCAACCGTCGTGCCTTCAAATCCACCAATATCCTCGGAGGGGCCACCCTGGCCAGGACAATCGAGAGCGATGAGTGCCATGCCCATGCCCGCAAACGACGCCTGCTCGAACCAGCTGCGGCTTGCACCCGGATAGCCGTGGAACTGTAGCACCAGCGGCACGGGCTCGTCCGAAACCGGCTGGAGATACTTGGCATGCAGGCGTGCACCGCACATGCCGGTATACCAGAGGTCGAAAAACCGACAGGTCGCGGAATCCGCAACCGAAGCCGCCTCAATCGCATAGTCGAGCTCGACGGCGTCGGCCTCGGCCATGCGGTCCTTCCAAAAGAGATCGAAATCCGATGGACGGGGCATAGCGCCTCGATATTCACCAAATTGCTGTTGTAGCTCCTGAGCACTTGGCATGGCTCGTGAACCCAACCTTTCGAAATCGCAACGGAGGTGCGCCCGGCAAGGGGACCGGGCGCGCGGGGGGGAAAGCGAGGCTACAAGCCGAGCATGGGATGCAGCAGCGGCGGCGCCGCGCCG
>DAWBYD010000152.1:0-2842 GCA_052278285.1 Collinsella sp.
ACCGCGACCCTATGGCGGGCCTGCGCCTGGCGCGCGTTGGAGGGTTTGAGCCTGCTATTGCGCTGGGCCCGGATGAGTTGCCCGTCTACCAGCGTCGATTTGCGATGCTGTTTGCCGACGACGCCACCATGCGCCGCGGCGGAATCGGCCGCGTGACGCGTGCCGTCAATGCCCAGGGCGAGGCCGTGGCGCTCAAGCAGCTCATCTTGCCAACGCGCGACGAGTTCGATGACGACGCCGCTTATGAGGCGCTGGTCACCAAGTTCAAGGCGGCGTTTCGCGAGGAATACGAATGCCATCGTGCCCTTTCTGGTCTTAAGGGCTTTCCGCGCTTATACGGGTGGGGCGAGGTCGACGGCGTGCCCGCGATTGTCATGGAGTGGGTCGAGGGCGAGACGCTTGCCCGCCTGCGCCCGCGCCTTGCCGTGGACGATGCCGGGCGCCTGTCGCCGCTCGTGGCGGCGCGTCTGGGTCGCGACCTGTTCGACCTGCTCTGTCGCATGAGCTTGGTGGGGGAGGGCTTTGTCCATCGCGATATCTCGCCCGCTAATATTATGGTGCGCACGGCGCGCCTGCCGCTCGACCGACAGCTTGCCGAAGGCACCTTCGACCTGTGCTTGATCGACTTTGGCTCGTCGCTGGCGCTCGAGCCTGCCTCTGCGGTGGCGGGAACCGGCGGCACGGAGTCCTTTACAGAGCGCTACGCCACGTTGCGCCGCGCGACGGTTGCCTACGCTCCGCCCGAGATGCTCACCGACGATATTGCCGACCTGCGCGTTCTGCGCATGTCGCCGGCAATCGACGTGTATGCCGCGGCGAGCACGGTCTATGAGCTCATCGCCGGCGTTGCACCGTACGAGGTGGCGCCGAGCGCATCGGGCACCTCGGGTTCGCGCAAAAAGACGCGCGATATTGCCAGCCCCTATCGTCTCAAGATGGATACGCGCCCCGACTATCCCGCTGGCGCCCATGCGCCCGGTTGCGACCTAACCCAACTGCTCCGGCGTGAGCCCGATGTGGCGCTCGCCGCCGCCGAGCAGGCACAGCAGATGGGGCTCGAGCCGGACTCCGAGGAGCTGCGCGACGCGCTGGCATTTGTCGATGCCCAGTTGTTCGACGTGGTCATGGCCTGCCTGTCGTGTAATCAGGGCGATCGTCCCGAGCCCGCCGCGGTGGAGGCGGCGCTTACGACGTTTTGCGACCACTACGCGCAAAACGTCGGCCGCTCGCTTCGCGGCGAGCCGCTCACGCCCTGTCCCATGGATGCGTCCGGTCGCGTGGCCCGTCGCGCTGCGATGATCGGCGCTGCGGCTGTTTGTGGCCTCGTGTGGGCCGTTGTGGTGGTTTCGGCGGCGCTGCTGGCGTCGGGTGCTCGTATGACGGTTGCCGTGGGGCACATTTCGTGGTCCGGCACGCTGCCGGGTATCGTCGCCGCGCTCGCGCTGGCACTGCCGGGCATGGCGGGTATTGCCGTCGGTGCCATGGCGCACGATCGCCGCACGGGGTTCCTGCATGGCGTGCTGGCGCTTTCTGCCTGCGAGGTTCCGGTGCTGATTGCGGTTGCATGCACCGTGTTTTCCCAGCGTGCCGTAGCGAGCGGCTTCGTTGCCGCCTTAATTGCAACATACACGCTTGTATGGTTTTTGCTGTCGATGGGTTTTGCCTTTGAGCTTCCCGCCGTGTCAGCACGACGTGCGAAAATTCCTATGGCGACGCCGCTTGCCGGCGGAGCCGCGGCTGCTCGCGCCTTTGGCGGGCCGGCCGAAGTATCCGACACTATCTCTGCGACCAAGGAGGGCTAAGCCATGGCTTCTCAAGCTGAGCTCACCCCGTGCGGGGCAATGTTTGACATCTTTAAGCGCGCGGCGCACCTGAGCCATATCGAGCTGTGCGGCCTGGTGCTCTCGAGCCGCCCGCTCGCCGACGGCCGTAGTCCACAGAGCCGTGCCGCCGATCGCTCTTGGGTTTCGCGCTTTATCGTGCGCGCGCCGGTCGGCACGCTGCAGGAGCGCTATTTTGCCGATTACGGCACCTCGGCCGCGCGCATTATGTCGCAGCTGGCCCTGCGCCGTCGCAATCCCATGGACGCCGCGGCCGTGACCAACATGGTGTGCGGCCCCGCTGGCGAGCCCATGGTGCGGGCACTCGAGGAATGCCATCAGGACACGAATCTCTATCGCAATGCGCTCGAGCGCCTGTCGCAGGCGGCTGAGCTCATGCCCGCCGAGCGTGCCGAGGCCGTCTTGGTGCTGTTCGTCGCCGTGGGCTGTTCGGCGGATGTTCGATCGTCGGTGACCTACGCCATCGATTACGCGCATGCGGCCTGCGGCGGTGCCACGTCGACGCCGCGCTCGCTGAGCACATCTTCGGTTGCGGGCGAGCACGAGGCGGCGCCTGCGCATCCGCTGGGACTGCTGCGCGTGCAAAACGGCTACGTGGTGAGCGCCCCGCGCTGGATTCGGCCGAGTGAGGAGGGCGTCGAGATCGGCGCGCTGGCGACGGGGGAGGGCGATATCACCGATGTGGGCGATGACGTTTCGGCTCGCCATGCCCACGTGTGGTGCGATGACCAAAATGTCTGGTACGTCGAGGACCTGTCGTCCACCAACGGAACCGTGGTGGTAAACGGAGCGACGAACGTCTGCACCCAGGTCGAGCCCGGCCGCTCCGCTCGGCTCAACCCCGGTGACGGGCTCAGGCTCGGCGAATCCACCACCTACGCCATCCTCCTCGGCGCCCTCTAACTCATCTCCTAAATAAGTTGCGGTGCAAAGGGGGAAGTATTAGGACGCGACCGGCCAAAACAGACACCAATTAAGCGCAAGATGAGGGGTGGACCCGG
>DAWBYD010000153.1:0-7843 GCA_052278285.1 Collinsella sp.
GACCGTCTCAACAATCTTTGGGTGGGCCGTCAGGGGTTCGAACCCTGGACCTTGGGATTAAAAGTCCCCTGCTCTGCCAGCTGAGCTAACGGCCCGCGGGTGGCATTGTACCACGGTCTGGGACTATTCCCAACTCCATTGGCCGTTCTGGAAAATCACAACTTCACGTCCATCAGGCGTAATGCCCACAATATCGATGTCGTCCGTGCCGATCATAAAATCGACGTGCGTGCTCGAGACGTTAACGCCATGCTCCAGAAGCTCCTCCTTGGACATGTCATACCCACCCTCGATGCATTCGGGGAAACCGACACCTAGCGCGAGATGGCAGCTAGCGTTCTCGTCATAGAGCGTATCGTAGAACAGAACACCGCTTTCACGGATCGGCGTGTTCTTGGAAATGAGCGCGACTTCTCCCAGGTGAGCAGCGCCCTCGTCCGTATCGATGATACTTGCAAGCGTTGCCTTGCCCACGCGGGCGTCGTAGTCCACCACGCGGCCGCCCTCGAACTTAATCCAAAAATCGTCGACCTTATTGCCGTGGTGGATGAGCGGCATGGCCGAGTACACGATACCGTCGGCGCGCATGCGATCGGGCGAAGTGAAGACTTCCTCGGTGGGAATGTTGGGGAAGAAGGGGTGCCCATCGGGCGTCTTGCCCTTGCCGCCGGCCCACTCGTGACCCTTCGTCATGCCAATCATCAGATCGGTTCCATTTGCCGCGGTGTAATGCAGGCAGTCGAAACGATTGTCGTTCAGGAAACGCAGGTTCTTTTCGAATGCGGCGTCGTGGAGCTCCCAGTCGCTCTCTGGGTCCTGGCCATCGGCGCGAGCGGTGTGCAGAATCGCATTCCACAGCTTATAGATTGCAACCTCATCGGCGTCTCCCGGGAACACCTCGCGCGCCCAAGCCACGACCGGAGCGCCGGCGATGCACCACGGATTGATGTTGTAATCCAGTCCACGGCGGAAAACTTTGCACTGCGTGTTCTTTGCCTTAGAAGCTGCAGCGGGCTTAGCGGGATCGATGCCCTTAAGGGCGGCGGGGTCCGCACCCTCGATAAAGATAAAGCAGGCACCGTCCTGGGCCAGGGAATCCAGCTGCAGGCGCTTCCACTCGGGCGTCTGCTCAAAATAGCTTTTCTCGACATGCTCGTACGTGAGCCTCGTCACGGCATCATCGGCCCAGATGACCGTCACGTAGCCGGCGCCGGCAGCATAGGCCTCCGCGACCACCACGCGCGCAAACGGCGCGCACTCAACCGGAGACTGAACGACGACTTCCTGGCCGGGCTTAACGTTTACGCCCTTGCGGACAACCAGGCGCGCATAGTTTTTAATCTTGGGCTCCAGGGACTTCATACCCTCCAGGGCCTCTTCGACCGTCAGGGCAGCTCGAATCATGTGCCACTCCATCTATCTATAGAACAGTAAAAAGGCGCGCCGCAAAAACGACGCGCCTTATATCTTAGCGATAAGTATGTATGCAAACGCTACTTCTTCTTGGAGTCCTTCTTGTCCTCCTCGGCAGCTGCGCGCTCGATAAGAGCGTTGAGCTTGTTCTCGGACATGCCCTCGGCCTGCGCGCGGTACATGTTGCGCAAGGGACGAATACGAGCGAAGTCGTAGATAAAGTCACCTAGGATGATGACATAGGACAAAACGATGCCGACCATCTGGACAGGGCTGGACACCATGCCAGCGGGAGCGAAGTACAGCGAGGCCCAAATTGCCACGACGAGCACCATGCCAATGGCGAGCACAATCCACCAGATGCGACGGCGCTTGGTGTAGTCCTCGTCCTGCTTGAGGAGGATATTCGACACCGTATAGATGCGGTCCTCCTTGGCGCGCTGCTTAGCCTTGCGGGCACGCTTCTCCTCTTTAGAGAGGCCCTCGAGGTTCTCGCCCTTCTCGAGCTCTTTGCGGCGTGCCTTAGACGAAGCCGGCACGACGCGAACGGAGCTCGCTGCTTGGCGGGCGGGCTTAGCAGATGCGGCAGACTTGCGCGCAACCCCGGTAACTTCGTGGGATTGCGTGCGCTTGTTCGTGGCGCTACGGGTACTCACTTATGCGTTCTCCTTCATGCTTGTGAACTGGGAGCCCGTGATGATCTGGAAGGCCTCGCGATAGCGCTCGGACGTGCCATCGATGACCTCGGCGGGCAGGTGCGGGGTCTCCCCCGTCATATCCCAGTTGGCCTTGAGCCAATTGCGGACGAATTGCTTGTCGTAGCTAGGCTGGATCTTGCCCTCCTCGTAGCTGGCAGCAGGCCAGAAACGGCTGGAGTCGGGCGTGAGGCACTCGTCGATCAGCGTGACCTTGCCATCGATGACACCAAACTCGAACTTGGTGTCGGCAATGATGATGCCACGGGTCGCGGCGTACTCGGCAGCGGCCTTGTAGATCTTGAGGGAAAGGTCACGAATCTGCGTGGCGATGTCCTCGCCCACGATCTCGCAGCAACGCTCGAACGAGATGTTCTCGTCGTGGTCACCGATCTCGGCCTTCGTGGACGGCGTGAACAACGGCTCGGGAAGCTTGGAAGCCTCGGTCAGGCCCTCAGGCAGCTGGATGCCGCAGACGGTGCCGTTCTCGTCGTAGGTCTTCTTGCCCGAACCGGTCAGATAGCCGCGGACGATGCACTCGATAGGAATCGTCTGGGCCTTCTTAACCAGCATGGCGCGGCCAGCGAGGTAGTCACGATACTCAGCAAACTCCTCGGGGAAATCCGCCGGGTCGATGGAAACGAGATGGTTGGGGACGATGTCGGCAAACTTATCGAACCAGAATGCCGAGATGCGATTGAGCACCTCTCCCTTAAACGGAATCTCGTCGGGAAGAATGAAGTCGAACGCAGAAATGCGGTCGGTGGCGACCATCAGCAGGTTTTCACCGGCATCGTAAATATCACGAACCTTGCCACGGGAATCCGGACGACGCTCCATCGTTGTCACGTGAGTCACTCCTTACCTAAATACGACAGAAATGCGGGTTCTTTCCCGCATGTTTTCGCAAACTCGGAGCGGCAGGGACGCGGCCCCTCCTTCACCGAATAGCGAAAAGCTAGTGCTCCATTGTAGTAGATGCCGCGTCTGCCGTGTGCTCGCGGGGCAGATGAATTGTAAAAGTCGTACCCTTTCCAAGCTCCGACTCCACGGATATGTAGCCATGGTGACGCTCGACGATCTGCTTGGTCACGGCGAGGCCAACGCCCAGGCCGCCAGCTTCGCGGGCGCGGCTGGCATCGGCGCGCCAAAACCGCCCGAAGATGCGCGACAAATCGTCCTTGGCAATACCGATGCCGGTATCAGAAACGGCAATGCTGACGTGCTTGCGGTCACTGAGCACCGACACCACGACCCAACCGCCCTCGGGGGTGTAGCGCATGGCGTTGCTCATGAGGTTGATAACACATTGCGTGATCATGTCGGGATCGGCCTCGACGACATCGTCGTGACCCTGGGTCTCGTCCGCAAAACGCAGGCGCAGATCGCGGTCGACAAACAGGCGCTCCTGGGCATTAACGATGGAACGCACGAAAGGAACCATGTCCACCGGCTCAAGGTTGAGCGGAGCCGTGCTGTTTTCCATGCGCGACAGGTCGAGCATCTGCTGCACCAGACGAGCCAGGCGACGCGTCTCGGAAGCAACGGTTTCCAAATGCTCATCGTCGGTGGGATACACGCCATCCTGCATGGCCTCGACCGTTGCGAGCATGGCCATAAGCGGCGTGCGAAGCTCGTGTGCAACGTCTGAGGTCAGGCGCTTCTCGTGTTTCATATCCTTCTCGAGCGAAGTGGCCATCTCATCGAAGGTCTCACCCAGCTGATCGATCTCGTCATCACCGCGCAGTCCCGTGCGAGCCGACAGGTCGCCGTCACGGATTTGCTTTGCGGTACTGGTGATGCGATGAATCGGCTTGGTGAGCATGCGCGACACGAGCGATCCGATAACGACCGAAATGCAAATTGCAACAACCGCGGCGAGGGCCATGGCGTTAAAGGTCTTCTCCCTAAACGCAGAGTCCGCCTTGGTGAGCAGAGCGTCGGAGCCGATGGCCCACAGCTTTACCTGTCCGACATGCTCGCCGGAAGACGTTACAATCTCGACGTTAGCAACGCTATCGGAGTCGGTTGGAGCAGACGAGACCGGGCTATGCGATGCCCTCTTGCCGCTCGTGTCGTCGGTCGTAGCCTGGTTTTCGCGTACATCGGCGGTGGCGCTTGCCGAGGGCCAGGAATCGTCATAAACGATCACGCCCTTTTTATTGACGACCTGCATACCCAGATCGTCGGAAACCAAACTCGACGTTGCGACCGTGCGCAGTTCTCCCGCGGTCCAAGAGCCGTTTTCCTCATATGAGGTTGCCAACTTCTCGGCAGCGGAATTTGCGATTTCGACGATATTGGAGCGTGTGTAATCCGAAAAGACCGTGCCCCACACAACAGAGACAACGCCCACCAGCACCAATACCGTCATGAGCGATGTCAGAGCAAAAGCAAGTGCCATGCGCGAGGGATAGCTCATCGTTGGCCGTGAATCGGAACGAGGCGTGTTCCAACTAGCCTTGGAACCCGCCTCGCTCTCCTGCTTGTGCTTTTGTCCGATTTCAAAGCGCGCAGGTGTCATATGTGATTTCCCTATTTCTCGTCCGACTTATCGGTCTTGGCCGGAGCCTCGAAGCGATAGCCGACACCATGGACGGTGTAGAGCCACTTGGGCTTCTTGGGATCATCGCCCAGCTTGGCGCGAAGATTCTTCACGTGGCTATCGATGGTGCGCTCATAGCCCTCAAAGTCATACCCGAGCACTTTCTCGACCAGCTCCATGCGGTTATACACACGGCCGGGATGGCGGGCAAGCGTGGTGAGCAGCTTGAACTCGGAAGCCGTCAGATCGACTTCCTTGCCCTCGACCAAGATCTTGTGGCCCGAGATATCGATGACCAGATCGCCGAAGTCGAGCACCTCGACGGCGGGCTCGTCGGCCTGATGGGCACGGCGGAACAGAGCACGAACGCGGGCGACGAGCTCGCGCGGCGAGAACGGCTTAATCAGATAGTCATCGGCGCCGAGCTCAAGACCGATAATACGGTCCTCGATCTCGCCCTTAGCCGTCAGCATGATGATGGGGACATCCGAGGTATCGCGAATGGTGCGGCAAACGCGCTCGCCGGGAATCTTGGGGAGCATAAGGTCGAGCACGACCAGGTCGAACTGATGCTTCTCGAACTCCTCGCTCGCGGACTGACCGTCGCCGCCGCCCACAACCCAGTAGCCTTCGCGCTCGAGATAGGCAGCGACGGCGTCACGGATTGCCTTCTCATCCTCGACCAGCAGAATCTTTTTTGCATCTGAAGCCATAACACGGCCCCCCTGTCTCAATTAGCTAAGAACAAGCCCATTTTAACGCACCTGAGCCCGCCGGATGCCGCTATGACGCGGCAGCTCGGCGGGCGGTACTCACAATTACAACGCGTTTATTCCCCTGTTGGCGCCTTTTTAACCCCTCTAAGCTTAAAGAGAGAATAGGCGTGCAGTGACCGTCTCTGGTATACCCTGGCTGTTGCGCACCGTGGCGTACGTAAGGAATGAGTCCGACTTTCCCGCCGTAGCTGGATAATCGCCATACTCCAAAGCGCGGTCGGGCGACAGCAGCGAGCCATAGGTCTTGGCAGAGGTGTCGATCAGGAAATGCGACGCCTGTACCTTAACAAGGTATTTATTCTTCTTGCCAGCCGCACATGCAAGCGGCTCGCGGGACAGGAAGAGATACGGCCCTCCCTCATTACCGATATACGTGCCCATGTTGCCCAGGCTGCCCACGCCACTATAGGTCGCCTCGATAGAAAACACGAAGGTATCGCCCATATATACGGCCTCGAAAGGCGAGACTGACGAGGGAAGAACTAGCTGGGCACGTTTGGTGTTGTTGCCGTCGGTCAGATCGATTGCCGTTATGCCGTAGTAGACGCCCTCGTCGTTGCGGACACGCGGCGAGATGGTCAAAATGCCGTCGCTCGCGCGCGGGGCCGATGCAAAGCGGCCCGTCGATTTCCAAATTACCTCGGCCTTGGATTCATCAAGCGAGCGACGATAGCAAAACGAATCACTACTCGTTTTATTGCCGCCTGCCGAAGGCATTTTATACCAGATGACTGATGACCCGAACGCCGTGAACAGGGGCGGATCATAGTCCTTGCCACCTCGATCGAGCTCAACCACGTCGCCAGAGAGCGAAGCGCCCGACAGATTTTGAGCGTAGAGCTTCCACGATGAATTGGCAAAGTTCATCTCAACCCACGCGAATACGCCGTCGCCGGCACGGACATCGTAGAATGCGTATCCCGTGCCCTCGATAGGATCCTCGATTAATGTGGTAAGCGAGCCATCGCCCAGGTTGAGCACGCCGAGTGTGTTGGCGTGCAGTGCCGATGCGGGCGCCATCATCGCCGCGGCGTAATCGCCGTCGCAGTAGTACAGCAGCGTACCCAGAGGCAGCGTCCACGATGACGCCGGCTCAAGATCGATGTCGACAGCCTCATACTCATCCGTAATCGAGATGATTTTGGAATCGTCCTTGATAACCTGCGGCTCGCCGGCGACATCATCGCTGGTACCCGTTTTTTTCGAGCATCCGGCAAGCACCGTGGTAGCGCCCGCGGCAGCCCCACCGAGTACAAAGCCGCGACGCGATATTCCGTTCTTGATGTGATCGGCGATACCCATTAGGCGATCTCGGCGCGAGCGGCCTCGATAGCGCGCGTAAGCTGGTCGGCGCAGGAGGTCTTTTTCATACCGCAGGTATTACCGGCGAGAACCTCGATTACGCGATCGGCGGGAGCGCCCTCGACCAGCTTGGAGATAGCCTTGAGATTGCCGTCGCAGCCGCCGGTAAACTCAACGCCCACCACCTTGTTGCCGTCATCGGAAAGGTCAAGGTGAATATTGCGAGCACACACGCCCTGAGGCTTGTAATCAAACGAAATCATGCGATCCCCTCTCAGAATGTTATTCGAGACGACTATTATCCCCGTCTTTCCCTAAATGCAACGAGGCGCTTTGCCGGCAACACACATTACCAGCAAAGCGCCCTAAAAAGCTAACGTTATGCCCGAACCTACTCGAAGCTCAGCTGCTCCAGACGATCAAAGACCGTGTCGATACGGGTGAGGAAGTCCCACGGATCAAAGATCTCGTCGAGCTTCTCCTGACTGACGGTGCAGCGCGGGTCGGCCTCGAGACGCTCCTTAAAGGTGGGGCCGGAGACACAATCCTGTACCTCGTGCCAGGTTGCCATAGCGTTCTCCTGCACAATGGCGTACGCGTCCTCGCGGGTGATGCCCGTGTCGACGAGGGCGAGCAGTACCTTGGAAGAGAAGATGAGGCCGCGGGTCTTATTGAGGTTGGCCATCATGCGGGCGGGATACAGCTGCAGGCCGTCGATAACGCGGATGAGGCACTGGAACATGTGGTCGAGGGCGATGAAGCTATCGGCCTGGGCGACGCGCTCGGCAGAGGAGTGCGAAATGTCACGCTCGTGCCACAGGGCGACGTTATCGAAGGCAACCTGGGCGTTGGACTTCACGACGCGCGACAGACCGCAGACTTTCTCCATGGTGATGGGGTTGCGCTTGTGCGGCATGGCTGAGCTGCCCTTTTGACCCTTACGGAACGGCTCCTCGGCCTCGAGCGTATCGGTCTTCTGTAGATTGCGAACCTCGGTAGCGATGCGCTCACAGGTGGCCGCTGTAGTGGCAAGCACGCCGGCAAGGTAGGCATGGTGATCGCGGCTGATGACCTGCGTGGCCAGGGGATCTGTCTCATATACACATCTCCGC
>DAWBYD010000154.1:0-4986 GCA_052278285.1 Collinsella sp.
CCCATAGTTCAATCCTTTCTGGTGGCCGAGCGTCTAATCGAGCGCCCGCCCTACGCGAGTTTCTTAAAGAAGCAGGTACGGTTGCCGGTGTGGCAAGCCGGGCCCGGCGAGGCAACCTTGACCAGCAGCGTATCGCTATCGCAGTCGGCCCAGAGCTCCTTGACCGCTTGCATATTGCCGCTCGTCGCGCCCTTGTTCCAGAGCTCCTGGCGACTGCGGCTCCAAAACCACGTGGTGCCGGTCTTGAGCGTCAACCCCACCGACTCCTCGTTCATCCAAGCAACCATAAGCACCTCACCGGTGTCATATTGCTGAACAACACAAGGAATCAGCCCCTTGGCGTCGTATTTGAGCTCGAACGCAGTTGCCACTTGCTCCATTTAAAAATCCAATCTCACGGGAATACCTTGAGAGGCCATGTATTCCTTCACCTGGCGGATGCTGAAGGTTCCAAAGTGAAAGACACTTGCTGCCAGTACGGCATCGGCCTCACCCTCAATCACACCCTCGGCAAAATGCTCGAGCGTACCCACGCCGCCGCTCGCGATGACGGGAATCGGTACCGCGCGCGCCACGGCGCGAGTGAGCGCCAGGTCAAAGCCGGCCTTGGTGCCGTCGCGATCCATACTGGTGAGCAAGATCTCGCCGGCGCCGCGACGAGCCGCCTCCTCGGCCCACGCCACCGCGTCGATACCCGTAGCGTTGCGGCCGCCCGCCGTAAAGACCTCCCACTTATCGGCGCCCGGCTCCCCGGGCAGCCCCACGCGCTTGGCATCGATCGCCACGACCACGGCCTGGCTGCCAAACGCCACGGCAGCCTGGCTGATCAGCGACGGGTCACGCACGGCGGCAGAGTTGAGCGACACCTTGTCGGCACCGGCTGCAACCATGGTGCGCATGCCCGGCAGGTCGCGAAAGCCGCCGCCCACGGTATAGGGAATGGCCAGCTCCTCGGCCGCATGCGCCGCCATCTCGATGGTCGTCGCGCGGTTATCGCTCGTCGCGGTAATGTCCAAAAACACGACCTCGTCCGCGCCCTCGCGGTCGTAGGCACGGGCCAGCTCCACCGGGTCGCCCGCATCGCGCAGGCTCACAAAGTTGACGCCCTTGACCACGCGGCCGTCCTTAACATCCAGACAGGGAATCACGCGTTTGGTAAGCATGGGCTACTCCTCCCCTCGGGCGGCGACCAGCGCCTGGGCCAGCGTAAAGTTGCCCTCGTAGAGCGCACGGCCGGTGATAGCACCCTCGATGGCGTTCTCGCCCACCGCGGCAAGCGCGCGGATATCGCCGAGCGTCGAGATACCGCCCGACGCCACGACGGGAAAGCCCGCGACCTGCGCCACATGGCGATATGCCGCCACGTCGATGCCCGTCTGCATGCCATCACGCGCGATGTCGGTATACACCAGATGCTTAAAACCCAGCTCGGTAAGCTGCGCCACGGCATCGTCGAGCGCCACGCCCGCGCCGTCGCGCCAGCCGTTCACCTTAACCTGGCCGTCGCGTGCGGCAATGTCGGCGACCAGCAGCTCGCCAAAGCCTTGGGCTGCCACCTCAGCAAAACCCGGCTCGGTCACGAGCACGGTGCCCAGCGCAATACGGCGAGCACCATAGCCTGCCAGCTCATCGATGCGTGCGAGTGAGCGAACGCCGCCGCCCACGTCCACGGACAGACCGTCGACGCCGCAGATGGCCTTAATCGCCGCCGAGTTGGCAGCGCATGTGTCCTCGTCCTCGCCAAAGGCAGCGGACAGGTCGACGACATGCACCCAGCTTGCGCCCTGCTCGGCAAACGAGCGGGCGACGGCCACGGGGTCATCGGAATATACCTTGCAGCGGTTGCGGTCGCCGCGCTCCAGGCGCACAACCTTGCCGCCGATCAGATCGATTGCGGGAAACAGGATCATCGGCCAACCTCCTCGACGATGTTGACGAAGTTCTTAAGGATGCGCTGACCCAGCGCGGAGGATTTCTCGGGATGGAACTGGCAGCCCCACACGTTGCCGTGGCGCACGATGCACGGGAAACTCCGTGTATAGTGCGTGCGCGCCAACACATCGGCGGCATCGACGTCGCCGGCCACCGCGTAGCTGTGGGTGAAGTACATATTGGCGCCCTCGGCAAAACCGGCGAGCAGCGGATCGGCCGCGCCGGCAGGCGTCATGTGCACCTGATCCCAGCCCACGTGCGGGACCTTCAGACGGCTCGACTCCAGGTGCGTGCACGAGCCACGCATGATGCCCAGGCCATCGACCCAGGGACCACCGGTCTGCTCGGAGGCATCGTCGTCCGCGTCCGCGCCCTCGTCCGCAGGCACGCCCTCGTTGCCGCGCTCAAAAAATAGCTGAAGGCCCAGGCAGATGCCGAGCAGCGGGGTTCCGGCGGCAACGGCATCGAGCACGGCCACCTCCTCGCCGCTCTGGCGCATAAAGGCGATTGCGTCATAGAACGCGCCCACGCCCGGGATGACCAGGCCGTCGGCGTTGCGGATCTGCTCCGGATCGTCCGATGTGCAGGCAGCGGCACCGGCGCGCGCAAGCCCGCGTACGACGCTCGACAAGTTGCCCTTGTGGTAGTCGACCACCACGATCTTCGGTTCGCCCACGCGACCCCTCCCTTTTCCCATTCAAAACCTGCCAAAAAGGGACAGGTTTATTTTGGTCGGTTAAACGTTCACCCACCACATGAGACAGCATTTCCGCAGATAAAACCTGCCAAAATAAACCTGTCCCTTTTTGGCAGGTTACAGCGAGCCCTTGGTGCTGGGGATGCCCTGCACGCGGGGATCGAGCTCGCAGGCGCGGCGCATCGTGCGGCCCACGGCCTTAAAGGCGGCTTCGATAATGTGGTGCGAGTTGCCGCCCGCCAGCTCGCGCACGTGCAGCGTGAGCTTGGCGTCACGCGCGAAGGCATAGAAGAACTCGACGGCTAGCTCAGTATCGAAGCTACCCACGCGCTCGGTCGGCACGGGCAGCTCGCAATAGGCCTGGCCACGACCCGAAATGTCCACGGCGGCCATCACGAGCGTCTCGTCCATGGCGATCGCCGCATCGGCAAAGCGCGTAATACCCGCTTTGTCGCCCAGCGCCCGGCAAAACGCCTCGCCCAACACAATGCCCGTGTCCTCGACGGTATGGTGCGCGTCGACCTCAACGTCGCCTACCGCATGCACCGTCAAATCAAACAGGCCATGGCGGCCAAAGGCGTTGAGCATATGGTCGAAAAACGGTACGCCGGTCGAGATATCGCACATACCGGTTCCATCCAGGTCGAGTTTGACGACAATGTCGGTCTCCCCCGTCTTGCGGGTCACCTCGGCATAACGGCCCATCTAGATCTCCTCCTTCACCAGCACGGCAAACGCAGCCAGTACCTCATCGTTTTCCTGCGGCGTGCCCACGGTAATGCGCAGACAGTCCGCAAGCCCCGGCGCATAGCTAAAGTCGCGCACCAAAATCGAATACTCGTCGCGTAGGCGCTCGCGCACGCGCGTGGCATGCGGCGTACGCACGAGCACAAAGTTCGCCGCGCTCGGCCATGCCTCCACGGGCAGGCCCTCGGTAGCCATCGCGCGCAGGGCGCACAGCTCGCGCTCGCGCTCGGATGCGACCTGTGCCACCACGGGCGCGTACGCATCGCGGGCACGCACGCAGGCAAGCGCGGCGGCCTGGCTCAGCACATTAACCGAATAGATCTGGCGAATCGCCGCGAACACGTCGATGACTTCCGGCACCGCGATCACGTAACCCAGACGCGTACCGGCAGCGCCAAACGCCTTGGACAGCGTATGTAAAATCACCAGGTTGGGATGCTCGGCGATAAGCCCCTGCGCCGTGGTGGCCGCGCCAAACGAATCGTCGGCAAACTCAACGTAGGCCTCGTCGACCATTACCATGCCGGGGCACGCATCGCACAGCGCCGCGACAAAGTCGAGCGGCGTCACATCACCCGTGGGGTTATTGGGCGAGGTCACGATTGCCAGGTTGCACTCGGGCGCCGCCGCAAGCACGGCTGCCTGGTCGAGCTCAAAGGTCGCAGGGTCGCGCCACACGTCGCGCACCTCGGTCTGGCAGAGCGACGCAAAGAACGCGTACTCGCTAAAGCACGGCGGGCAGTTGAGCAGGGTTCGCCCAGCGCCGCCAAACGCCAGCAGGTAGTTATAGAGCAGCTCGTCACCGCCGTTACCCACGCAGACATTCTCGCGCGCCACACCATGCCAAGCGGCCAGCTCGTCGCGCAGCTCGTTGGACATGGGATCGGGATAGCGGTTGAGCGGTGTGGCAGCCAAGGCCGCGTCGATCGCCTCGCGCACGCCAGCGGGCACGGGATAGGTGTTCTCGTTGGCCGAAAGATTGATGCGCGTGGGCGTAAAGTTGGGATCGTAGGACTCAATACCGGCCAAGTAGGGCTGGACGAGCTCCTTCATGCGCGGCGTGAGTTCGGCCATGTTAAGCCTCCTCGCCGGTCGCGCCAGCGCCATCCGAGCCTGCAGCCGCCAGGTCCACGCCCTCGGCGACCGTCGCGGTCGTATCACCCGGCCAGGCGACCTTGGTCAGGTCGGCCGCAGCCAGCGACGCAGCGCTCACGGCATCCTCGCCCTGCTCCAACACGCGGCGCCGCAAAGCGGCGGAAAGCGCGTGCGCCCACAGGCCCTCGGCCTCGGCCAGGCGCTGCGTAGCGGGAGCGTCGGAGAGCAGACCCTCGGGCGTATAGCAAATGACGCTCGAGCGCTTGACGAACTCTTCGACCGAAAGCGGGTTGGAGAACATGGCCGTACCGCCGGTCGGCAGCGTGTGGTTCGGGCCGGCAACGTAATCGCCGAGCGGCTCGGAGCTCCACGCGCCCACAAAGATGGCGCCGGCGTTGCGAATGCCGCCGAGCAGGCCCATCGCATCCTTACAGTGCAGCTCAAGGTGCTCGGGCGCCACGGTGTTCACCGCCTCGCCAGCGGCAGCCATATCGGCGGCCACCACGATGGTGCTC
>DAWBYD010000155.1:0-2756 GCA_052278285.1 Collinsella sp.
CCCTCGGGGGCAAGGTTGCCGTGGAGGATGGCGATGGAGCCGTCGGTACCAAAAGCCTGGTCAAACGGGCGAATAATGTCTTCGCGCTTGAGGTTCCACTTCTCCAAGTAGCGGCCGCACTTCTCGTAGTAGCCGTTGTTCTTAAGGTCCTCGAGGTTTTCGCCGAGGGTCTTGCCGGTGACGGTCATAACGTCGAGGTGAAGCATCGACTTGATCTCCTCCATGATGCGCGGCACGCCACCCGCATAGTAGAAGAACTGCGCCGGCCACTCACCTGCGGGACGAACGTTGAGCAGGTAGTGGGCACCACGGTGCAGACGGTCGAAGTCGTCGGCGGACATCTCGATGCCAAACTCGCGGGCGATCGCAGGGATATGCAGCAGCGAGTTGGTGGAGCCGGAAATGGCGCCGTGGACCATGATGAGATTCTCGAAGGACTCCTTGGTCACGATGTCGCGCGGGCACAGGTTGTGTTCGGAGAGCCACACGGACTGACGGCCGGCCTCGCGCGCAAACTCACGCAGATCGGAGCTGGTTGCGGGCAGCAGGGCCGTGCCGGGGAGCATAAGGCCCAGGGCCTCGGCGGTAACCTGCATGGTCGACGCGGTGCCCATAAACGAGCAGGCACCGCAGCTGGGGCATGCGTTGTGCTTGGCAAACTCAAGCTCCTCGCGGGAGATCTCGCCGCGCTCGTAGCGGGCAGAAATCGCGCCGAGCTGTTCCAGGGTCAACAAATCGGGACCGGCATCCATGACACCGCCGGTAACGACGATGGAGGGGATGTTGATGCGGCCCATGGCCATGAGGTTCGCAGGCAGGCCCTTATCGCAGCTGGCGACAAAGACACCGGCGTCGAACGGGGTGGCCTTGGCATGGATCTCGATCATGTTGGCGATCATGTCGCGGCTGGGCAGCGAGTAGTTGATGCCGTCGTGGCCCTGTGCCTCGCCATCGCAGATATCGGTGCAGAAGTAACGGGCACCGTGACCGCCAGCCTCGGCAACGCCAGCACGAACCTCCTCGACCAGCTCAAACAGGCCAGCAGAACCCGGGTGCGAGTCGCCAAACGTCGACTCGATAATGACCTGTGGCTTGTCCAGATCCTCGATCGTCCAGCCGGAGCCCAGACGCAGCGGGTCCATCTCGGGGCTGATGGTGCGAAACTTGCCGGAACGCGGCTGCAGCTTGGCAACCAAGTCGGCTGCCTCCTGCTGAATCTGTGCCTTGGTCTTCTCGTCCATAATGCTCTCCTCTTTTGGTTTGAACGGTTGTACCAATCGTTGGTTAATGAATCAGGTGAAATGGGTACCGAGCGATGCACTCGGCGGAAGATGCTTAGCTACGCGAACTAGGCGAAGAACGAAATCACCAGGGCGCAGGCAAGACCCGAAAGGCCGATGAGCGTCTCCATAACGGTCCAGGACTTGAGGGTTGTCTTCTCGTCAATCTCCAGGAACGAGGAGCACATCCAAAAACCGGCATCGTTGACGTGCGAGAGGGCCGTGGCACCGCCGCAGATAGCAAGACAGATAGCGGCACGCATGAGCACCGAGGCTCCTGCAACCGCGGGCATGGCGGCCATAATGCCCGATGCCATGGTCATAGCGACGATGGAGCTGCCGACAGAGGCACGCACCATGACGGCAATCAAAAAGGCAACAACCACCAAAGGCAGCGGTGAAGCCTCGAGCATAGGGCCAATAACCTGGCCCAAGCCGCAGTCCTGCAGCATCCAGCGAATGACGCCGCCGCAAGCGATAACCAGCAAGATCATGCCGACGGGCTTAAGAGAGCGGTCGAGCAAGGCCTTGAGCTCGGCGCCGGAGTAGCCGCGGCGCGCGCCCAGCAGATACATCGCGACGAGCGCGGCGAGCGTCAAAGCGACGAATGGCTTGCCCAGGAAGGCGAGAATCGAGGCGAGCTCGGCGGGCATGGGGATATAAGAAGACAGCGTGCCCAGCAAAATCAGACAAAGTGGCGTGAGCACGATGGCAAGCACCATGCCAAAGGAGGGAAGCTCCTTTTCGTCGCTCGCGCCCTCGGCGGAGGTAAAGTGCTCCGGAACATCGGTAAAGATGCGACCGCCCACGTTGCGGCCCCAGATGACGCCGGCGATCGCCATGGCGATGAAGGCGGTAGGGATACCGACGAGAATCATGGTGCCCAGGTCGACACCGAGCGTGCCGGCGACCAAAACCGAACCGGCCGAAGGCGGCACAAACGCATAGCCAGCGGCCAGTCCCGCGAGCAGCGCGATGCCGTAGTAGAGCGTCGACTTCTTGGTCTGGGATGCCACGCTAAACGCAAGTGGGATCAAAACGACCACGCCGGCCTCAAAGAACACCGTAGTGCCGATAACCAGACCGGTAATGCCCAGCGCCCAGCTGGAATGACCCTGCCCAAAGGTATCGATGAAGGTCTGGGCGATCTTCTTGGCGCCGCCGCTCTCCTCAAGAATCTGGCCAAACATCGAGCCGAGGCCAATGAGCAGGGCGATGTTTTGCAGCGTGGTTCCCACGCCCTTGGTGACAGTGTCCGCCACCAGGTCGAGCGGCATACCGGCGCCGATGCCGATCGCGAGCGCCGAGACCATCATCGAAAGCACAGGATGCAGCTTGAACTTAATGATGAGCGCAAGCAGCAGCGCGATGCCCACGATAGCGGCGATGACCAGCCTGGTGGGGTCGGCCATAAACGTTGGGTCTGACATCTTTCCTCCAATTCATCAGACCTTTTGAATTCGCCTTAGACTATAG
>DAWBYD010000156.1:0-2478 GCA_052278285.1 Collinsella sp.
CCTTCATCTGCGGCGTGATCTGCCCGGCACGGGCGAAGTCGATTTGCGTGACGAGCTTGGGCTCGGTCTGTGTGCTCATTGGCACGGCTCCCTTCGTTGGCATTACCCATATCAGGTTTGCGGGGCAGGGCGGGCGCGCCCAATCTCAGCCTGCCGTCTTGTCCCGCAAGCTCCCCGTTATGTCATGGGCTCAAGTATAGCCTGAATGGGTACGATTGGGCCAACGAGCGTGCCTGTGGGGAGGCGTACATGGAAGACAAGCATCTATATCGAGAGACACAATGGGACATATCGGCCGAGGAGGGCCGTGCGCACCATGGGTTGGTTGCGATTGGCTTTGCGGTGCTTGCCGTGCTGGTGATTGCCTTTTGTATCTGGACGTTTGGTGGTCGCGGCGGCGCTGCATGGGAGTTCGAGGCTGATGACAGCCTACCGATTATGACGGTGAGGAGTACTGGCGGTAATGCCAATACGCTCGCCGTTCCGGGCGATTATTGGTACCCGCGCGATGAGTTTGTGCAGTTGCAACTGAGTGGTGGGTCCATTCCAGGTGAAGAAATCGAATGCGTGACGTTTGACGCGGCGCTCAAAACGCTCACGGTGAAGCTCAAAGATCAGGGCGATGTGCCTACGACCATGGATATCGCCCTGACGGAATGGCGTCTGGAACCTCCGTCGGGCGTTGCGGTATCCGACGTAGGGCACGTTAAGATTACCTACCAAGATGGCTCGACGAGCGAGATTGCAAAGGCCGATGGCTTGGCGGAGTAATGGGGTGTTTGGAAACGGCGGGCCTATTGTGCCTGCGCGTTCATGAAAACCAGGGTGTTTTTGTCTGAAAGCTCGGGGATGTGCCGATAGCCGATGTTGAATGCGGTAAGTTCGCTTGCATCCTCGAGCTTGTTTTCTGCCATCCAGCGCACCATGGAGCCGCGCGCCTTTTTGCTGGCGGTCGAGCGCTGGATGGGCTTGCCGTTGCGGATGCCTTCGCCAAAGAGACATGTGACGACCGTGGCATCGGTGGTGAGGCTGGTGAGAACAGCTTTGGCGTATTCCGCGCTGGCGAGGTTGACGATCGTAGCGTTGGAGCCTGCCGGAGCGATAGTCCGTGCGAGCTTGTCGCCCCAAAATGCGTAGAGGTCTCGGGCACCGTCGACGACAAGCTTCGCGCCCATCTCCAGCCGATACGGTTCAACGGCATGGAAGGGGCGTACGCATCCGTAGAGTCCCGAGAGGATCCAGAGATGGTTTTGCAGCCAGTCGAGCTGTGCGGCATCCATGACCTCGGGCGCCATGCTTTGGTATTGGATGCCGTGATAGGACATGACGGCGGGGGAGATTCGACGCGCGATATCGGGATCGGCGAGGTCGGCATCGCTCAGGACGGGCATAAATTCGTGAAGCGTATCCAGGCACGCTGTAAGCAGCCTGTCGCTCACGTTCCAAAGGGCCTGCAGGCCGCCGCTGCCTTCATTCCGCTCGATATCTAGCAGTGCGCGGTGGAGGCGAGCTGTCTCGCGCACAAAGGGTGGAATGCCCAGGACTTCAAAAGTATCTTGGGCCGCGCGCATCTGCTTGGCGGGCGAAATGATGACCTGCAGCATGGACTCTCCTCTGCCAAAAAAGAAATTGCGGTGGAATACGGTCTGTTTGGGCTATTGAAAGACCAAATCAATCCGTATTCCACCGCAAGTTATGGGTGGGGTGGATTAGGCGCGCTCGAGGAAGGCTTTGTAGCCGCGGTAGGCCTCGTAGATATCGGCCTTGTTGGCGACCTCCCACAGGGCGTGCATGGACAGGACGGCAACGCCGGAGTCGATGACGTTCATACCGTACTTGGCCATGATGTAGGCGATGGTGCCGCCGCCGCCCGCGTTGACGCGACCGAGCTCACAGGTCTGGAAGTCCACGCCGGCCTCGTCCATGATGTCGCGGACGAGGGCCACGTACTCGGCATCGGCGTCGTTGGAACCGCCCTTGCCGCGGCTGCCCGTGTACTTGTTAAAGCACAGGCCACGACCCATAAAGGCGGCGTTCTTCGTCTCGAACTTGCCGGCATAGCCCGGGTCGAAACCGGCGGACACGTCGGAGGAGAGCATGCGGCTGCGGGCGAGCGCGCGGCGCAGGGCCAGCGGGCTATCCTCGCCGGCGAGCGGCATGATCTCGGCGACGGTGTTCTCGAAGAAGCGGCTCGTCATACCGGTGGCACCCACGGAGCCGATCTCCTCCTTATCGACGATGAGCGTGATGCTCGTGCGCTCCACGTTGGCGACGTCGATCTGGGCGAGCATGGACGGATAGGCGCAGACACGATCGTCGTGGCCATAGCCCAAAATCATGGAGCGGTCGAGGCCCATGTCGCGGGCGGGACCGGCGGGCACGACCTCGATCTCGGCGGAGAGGAAGTCCTCCTCCTCGACGTCGTACTGCTCCTTGAGGATGTCCAGGACCATCTGCTTGCCGGGCTCCTTGGGAGCG
>DAWBYD010000157.1:0-8876 GCA_052278285.1 Collinsella sp.
CGCAAAGGAAAGCACTTAATGTGCTTTCCGTCTTGCGCAGGACTGTAGAGCAGCAAACTTACGGCCCGCCCTCAGCCCCGGAGCCCCAACCAGCCGTCACATTATTCAACCAGTTTTGCGGGCGTGCGCCGCTGCGCAGCTAGCCCGCATGCTCCTCGACGGGGTTGGTCTGATGGATCTTGTTGAACTTCCGCCTTTGGCTTAAAGAAAAACGGGGGACGCATTGTGCATCCCCCGTTTTTGTTGCGGTTAGTCTAGGTCAATAAACTTGGTACTTATGATCTTGCCGTCTTTTACTAGCATTCTGGCCATGGTGGGGCCTCGGGTGCCTCTGGGGTAGCTGGCGCTGCCCGGGTTGAGGACTAAGCAACGGCCCACTTGGGCTTCTTTGGTTACGTGGGTGTGGCCGTTGATGGCTACGTCTACGGATCCCACCGGAAGGTCTTCGCGGTAGTGGGCTACGGCGAATTTAAGGCCTTCGTAGGTAAAGAGTGCAAGACGGTCTACATCGGGGCCGTAGTCGCGGTAGTAATCGTTGTTACCCAGTACGGCCCGCACGGGGGCGATGGTGCATAGGTGCTCGTAGTCCATCTCTGACGTGAGGTCGCCGGCGTGGATAATCAGGTCTGCGCCCTCAAGCTCATCCAAGAGCGCAGGCGATAAATAGCCGTGGGTGTCCGAGATGATGTCGATGCGCTTGGCGCTTGCACTGTTCATGGGATCCCTTCCGCAAAAAACGATTCGGCAGATACATACAAAAAGGCCCCACGGCTCCGCAGACGATGGGTCTACAGAGCTGCGGGGCCAGTGTGCTAGAGACTCAGAGCCTTCTTGAGCGGCACGACGCGGCGGCGCGAAACCGGCACGCGTTCGTCGACGCCCGTAATGCCCAGCTGGATGGCGCCCGAGGGCACCGTCTCGACGTCCGTAACGCACGCCAAGTTGACGATATAGCGGCGGTGAACACGGAAGAAGCCAAAGTCGCAGAGCTTGGCCTCAAACTGCGCCAGCGAGGTCGTCGACAAAAAGCGATCATCGACGGTATAGATGCAGGAGTAATCGTCCTTGGCCATGATAAAGCGAATGTCGTCCACGGGAATGAGCACCTTGCGGCCGCCCTTTTCCACCGGGATACGCTCGATGGTCACCTTGCTGTCCGTAACCGGCTTGGCGCGTTGCATGACCTTCTCGATCGCGCGATCCAAGCGAGCTTCCTCGACCGGCTTCATCAGATAATCGACGGCATCCACGTCGAACGCCTCGACCGCATGGTCACTATACGCAGTCACAAACACGATCGCCGGCGGATTTTTGAGCTTATGCAGCGCCTCGGCAAGTTGCAGGCCCGAGGCACCGGGCATCGAGATATCGAGAAACACGACATCCACGCGACTTTCCATAAGCATCTCGATGGCGGAGCGGACGCTCGACGCCTCCGTGATCGTGCCGATCTTGCCCGTTTGCTCGAGCAGGAAACGAAGCTCCGAGCGAGCCGGCGCCTCATCATCCACAATCATCGCACGCAGCATAGGGATAAAACCTTTCGTCAACTAACTACGCCGGGCATCCGTCGCATGACGTTGAACCCGTAGCCTTTTATTTTACTCTTGAATGTCAAAGATACTCTCTGACAAATCAAGATGAAGGAGCACTGTGGTGCCCTTGCCCGGCGCCGATTCGACACGCGTATAGGAGTGCGGCCCATAAAAGCGATGGATGCGCTCCGAAATATTGTGCATGGCCACACCGGCGCCGCCACCCTGGGGAGAGCTGGCATCGGGACGGGCAGAGCGCTCGTCAAACAGTCTGGCGGCGGTACCCTCATCCATGCCCACGCCATTATCGGCCACGGCAATCAAGATCGCATCCTCGCCGTCTTGGTGAACGGTCACGTCGATCCTCAGGGCGTCGTCATCGCCCATACCATGACGCACGGCGTTCTCGACAATCGGCTGGATCACGAACGCCGGCACCAGCGTATCTTCCACGTCCTCAGACACATCGAACGTCGCAAGCACGCGGTCCTCGCCAAAGCGGGCCTTCTCAAAGGTAAGGTAGCGCTTGGTCTGTGCGACCTCGCGCGAGACCGGAATAAGCGACCCCGAATTGTCGAGCGTGGCACGATAGAACGATGAGAACTCACGAAGCAGCTCGCGGGCCCGCAGCGGGTCGGTGCGCGTAAACGATGCAATGGTGTTCAGCGTGTTGAACAGGAAGTGCGGGTTAATCTGCGCTTGCAGCGCACGCACCTCAGCGCGCGCTGTGAGTTCCTTTTGCACCTCGAGCTCGTGGATGGCGAGCTGCGTGGACAAGATCTCGGCAAAGCCCGAGGCAAGCGCGTACTGGGTACGGTCGACGGCGCGCGGGGTCTTGTAGTAGAACTTGAGCGTGCCGACGGTACGATCGCCCACCTTGATGGGGGCGATAATGCCGGCGGGGACTTGGTTGTGCGAGCCATCCGAGCCCACGACATCCACCATACGGTTGAACGACTGCACGATGCCATGTTCGATAACGTAGCGTGTGGCAAGCGTGTGGATGGGAGAATCTGGCAGTAGTTTTTCCTCAAACTCGCCCGCGCAGGCCAACACGTTGCCCTCGTCGGTGATGGCCACCGTCATGGCGCGCGTCTCGGGCAAAATGCGCCGGCACACCAAACGCGCCGACTCCTGCGTCAGACCGCCCTTAATGTCCTCGAGCATGGCCGAGGCCACCGAGAGCGTCTCCTCGGTGTACTGGGAGCGCACCGAATCGGGATTGAGCGTCAAAAAGATAAAGATGCACAGAAAGATGCACAGCAGCGCGCAGGCAATCACCGTGGCGATCGGCTCGATACCGGTCACCAAGGCAAAAATAAAGTACACCAGCACGCAAATGGCGCAGGCAACGGCAATGATGCGAAAGATTGATATTGAACTATCGCGCTGGGCGCGGCGGTCGATCATTCGGCCCCCTCCAGGATACTGATCAGTTGTGCGTCACGCCAAAGCCCGTCCATGATCTTGGGCCAAAAGCTCTGGAAACGCAGGTAGCTTGCAGCGTTTTGGCGCGCATAGGCCTTTGCCTCGCCGATACCATGGCGCCAAATGCGCAGGTAGCCCTCATGCTCGCGGGTAAACACGCTGCGGACCATAGCGGTCTTGCGCACGCGGTCGTCGAGCTCGCGCGAAATCCACGGGCCCGGGTAGGGCATGAGCGATGCCGCCGTAACGGGAATGAGCTCCTTTTGATGCGCGGCGAATGTCAACTTGGCCCGTTCGTAGTACCAACGGTATACATCCTGCATAAAGCGCGGTGAGCGCTTTTCGGACTCCGGAGGCAGATGGCGCACGGTCCACTCGTTATCGAACCACACGTCGTAGCCAAACATGCGCATGTTAAAGAGGTAATCCAAGTCCTCGCCGCGGGTGATAAACGGGTCAAAGGCCACACGCGTAAAGGCGCGGGCGTGCAGGGCCATCAGACCGCCGCACACGTAGTTGGAGCGCGAGATGCGGGTGCCCGAGAGCGCCTTTTTCATCCAACGGTTGAACTCGATGCGCTTGGTCCACCAACGATGGCAGATGCCCGCCTTGTCCGTGGGAGCCAGCGGCGAGCCGTCGCGATCGTAGAAATAGCCGCTCTTGACCAAGATCGGCAAGCCCTGACGCGTCTGCTGCCCCAACGCATAGGTCGCGCGCTTCATAAAGTCGGCGTCGATGACAGTCTCATCGTCATCCAAAAAGATAACCGCGTCATGCCCCAGCACAGCGGCACAGGCTAGCCCCATGTTGCGGATGGCACCGTAGCCTCGCAGGCTCACGCACTCGCCCGAACCCTTGGGCGCGATCTGAGCAACCCGGTCTGCAATGCGCGAGGCCTGGGTGTTGGTGACAACGGTGACCTTGCGCGTGGGATGCGCGTCGACAATCTCGCGCACGCGCAGCGACACATCGGCTGTGGCAGAAACGGGACAGACCACCAAAAGGATGATGCGCGGGATGTCACGTACCTGCTCAAGCGAGGCCAGGCAGCGGTCGAGTTCGGGATTGTCGGCGTTGAGTCGCGTCGAATGGTCATAGGTGCCAGGGGCGTTTGCGCAAGCGTCATCGCCCGCCCAATACGTTGGAATCACGACTGTGGCGTTCATGCCTTACCCTCCCTGCAACACAAAAACGGGACGCCGCCAAACACAGGCGACGCCCCGCGACCTAGCTGATTCCATCATACCCACTTGGGCAAATCATTGCTCGCAAGTCGCAATGTTTATTGCGGATAACCCCAAAAGAGTACCGTGGACAGGCACAATAGCCGCTCGCTCCTATGCGGCATGCTCTGCCGCCCGAGTCATGCGGGACAGGCGGACCAGCAGCATAAAGCCAACGATCAGCAGCACGCCAATGGAAAGGACGCCCAGCGACGGGTTGCCGGTCAGCGAGGTGACGACCGACACTAGGAAAGTGCCCATGACGCTTGCATAGCGACCGAAGATGTCAAAGAAGCCGTAGTACTCGTTGGACTTTTCCTTGGGGATAATGCGACCAAAGTAGCTACGGCTGCGCGCCTGCACGCCGCCCTGGAACAGGCCGACCATAATGGCAAGCACCCAGAATTCAAAGGCGGTCTTTAGGAAGAACGCGGCGAACAGCACAATGCCCATGTAGGCGGCGACTGCCACCAGGATCATGTTGAGCGTGCCCACGCGTCCGGCGAGCTTGCCGTAGATGATGGCGGACGGAAAGGCCACGAACTGCGTGACGAGCAGCGCCAGGACCAACTGGGTCGAATCGATGCCCAAAGCCGAGCCGTAGCTGGTAGCCATGGAAATGACCGTGTGGACGCCATCGATATAGAAGAAGAACGCAATCATGTAGACCAGCACGGTCTTGTTGTGGGCGATCTCGCGCATGGTGTGTCCGACCTCGGAGAACACACCGCCAACGATGTGGCCGATGGTGTCCTCGGGACCGCGCTCGCGACCATACTTTTGCTTATAGGTGTGAATGAGCGGCAGGGTAAAGATGAGCCACCAGGCACCAGTGATGATAAAAGACAGACGCGTTGCCAGCATGGTGGGGACGCCAAGAGCGGGGCCACCCATGATGAGCGCCAGGCAGATGACGAACGGCACGGTGGAACCGATGTAGCCCCAGGCATAACCCGAGCTGGACACGGCGTCCATGCGCTCGTCGGTGGTAACGTCGGGCAGCATGGCGTCGTAGAACGTCATAGAAGAGTTAAGGCCGATGGTGCACAGCACGTACACGGTCAAAAATGCCATGGCGGACATTGGGATAGCCTGCGCCAGGCAAAGCACCAGGCCCGTGAGGAAGAAGCCCAAGAAGAACTTGATCTTGTTGCCGGCGTAGTCGGCAAGCGCGCCCAGAATGGGCATGAGCATGGCGATGACCAGCGAGGCGATCGTCTGTGCATTGCCCCAGGCGACCACCAGGTCGGCCGAGGAAGCGCCGGTATTGATGGCGTTAAAGTAAATGGGCACCACCGAGGTATTGAGCAGCACGAGGGCCGAATTGCCCACATCATACATAACCCAGTTACGCTCGAGCTTGGTGTATTTCATGGACAGGGACCCTTCGTATTCGCCCGATATGCAGTTAGTTCATCGTACCCCAATTGTCCAGAACCGCCGGTAAGGATTCGGCAAAGGGGCACGCACGGGCCCTATTCCTCGCGGTCGAACTCCTCATCGGCATTGAGCACGCGACCGCTGTAGTTGACGTGACTGGTCACGGCATCCATGTCACCGGTCTCGATAAAACGTGCGACCGTGCACTCGTAATCGCCCAGCGCGCGATCAAAGACCTCGGGGAAACTCTCGTTCGAGACCTCGTCGGTAAAGGGATTCTTCCATGTCAGATGGCCCAGGTTACCGGTGCGCTCGGGCAACTCCGTCGTCACGCGATGAGCAAGGCCGTCGAGCAGCGAGTAATCGTGCACCAAGCCCTCAACCAGCGAGATCGCGCGCGTCTTTGCGGAGCCGGCCGGCTCAATCGCGCGGTAAAGTCGCTGCATATTGGCAACGGCAGCACCGTACTCCCCCGCCGGAATGTCAATGCCGTACACGCGTCCGGCAACATAGCTCATCAGCACGCCGGCCACGCGATTGATGCGATCAGTGGTGACGATCTCGCCCGCCGGCGGGTAATCGTCAACCGTAGCGCCATCGCGTTTAAGCTGCAGCATCAGCACATCCAGGTCGCTCTCGATCACGGCATGGACCTGACTGCTCGAATCCTCAAGCTCTGAATCGGACTCGACAATGCCAAACTGCTGCTCATAGACAAAGGGATGAGCGTTGCGGTCGAGCACGTAATGAGACAGCAGGCCCAGCGCAAAGGCACGACCCAAGCTGGCGTCGCGCGGCAGCAGATGCGACACGCCGTCGCGCAGGCACGCAAACTGACGAGACATGCGCGACCGATGCATGACCTGCGCCAGCAGCGTGCAGTCGGAAACACGCGGTGTCAGAATGTGAAAGAAAAACGGGTCGGGGCCTTGGTTGCCCAAGATAAAGGCAATGCGCTCTTCATCGGACGTGATGACGCCCTGTGGAAGACGGTCGATGCTTTCCTCGCCAAACAGATGATGGGTGATAAGCGCGGGCATAATGATCCTTTCGATTTCATTCGATGCCACCCATTATGCCCACCGCGCGCCCATGCCAAACCTGCGATGGTAAACGACGGCACGCAGACCGTCTACGCAAGCCCCAAGTGTGCTTTAACCTCGGCAGCGCGACGGCGGGACACGGGCACCGTCGAGATTACGCGATCGAGTCTGAGCTCCATAAGACCCGTGGAACCGATCTCGACATTGTGCACGTCTTCCAAATTGACCAGATAGCTGCGATGAACGCGAATAAAGCCCTCGGAGACCAAGCGACGCTCGAGCGAAGAGATCGACTCATTGATCAGGTACGTTCCCTCGGCGCAGATGGCGTTGCAAAAATCGGCGCGCGCCTCAAAGTAGCAGACGTCTGCGGCGGGAATGAACACCTTTTTGCCCCCGCGGTCCACCGTCAGACGCAAAGGCTGGCGCGGAGCGTGGATAACACGACGGGCACCCAAGGCTGCCTCGATCTTGTCGAGTGCCTTTGACAGGCGTGCGTCCTCGACCGGCTTGACGACATAGTCGACCGCATCGAGGTTATACGCATCGGCGGCAAACTCGGCAAACGCCGTCACAAACACAACCACCGGCGGCGTCTTTAGGTTCTGCAGCGTCTCGGCAAGCTCAATTCCCGAGCGGCCGGGCATCGTGATGTCCAAAAACAACACGTTGGGCTTGTTCGAGAGAATCGACTCCACGGCCTCGGTGACATTGCCCGCCTCGGCAATCTGGCCCACACGCGTATCCTTTTCCAACAGATAGCGTAGCTCAGCCCTAATGGGAGGTTCGTCATCAACCACCAAGATGTTCCAGCCTTCGGACATATGTGCTTCCCCTCTTTTTCTCTCAATCCAACCGCGTGCTACGCCGTCAACGGCGCCGGCTCATGCGGCTCGCCGTTCAGCTCGACGATGACCTGCGTTCCCACGCCCTCCTGGGACTTCACGCGCATGCCGGAATCTTCTCCGTAAAAGAAATGGATGCGCTGAAGCACGTTGAAGAGCGCCAGGCCGCAACCTCGCTTGACGGAGCCGTCGGCGGTAATGCTCTCGGGCTCCTCCAGGCGATGTTGCTCAAACAGATGCGCGCAGACTTCTTCGCTCATACCGATGCCGTCGTCCTCGACGATGATCTCCAAACCGTCATCGGTCTCGAAAGCCCTAACATGAATAGAAAGCGGCTCGGTCTCGCGCTGCGCGTGCTTGATGCAGTTTTCGAGCAACGGCTGCAAGATAAACGGCGGCACCATGCAATCGCGCACCTCAAAGTCGATATCGACCGAGACGCGCAGACGGCCGTCGCCATAACGAGCCTGCATAAGATTGATATAGCGAGTGCCCTGTTCCACCTCGTGCTCGAGCGTTGTGAGGGTATCGGAATCAGAAAGCGTCTGACGGTAGTAGTTGGAGAAGTCGATCAGCAGCGATCGCGCCTTGTCGGGCTCGGTTCGAACGAGCGACACGATGGTGCTGATGGTGTTAAACAGAAAATGAGGATCGACCTGCGATTGCAAGGCGCGCAGCTCCACGCGGGCCGTAAGCTCGTCCTGGCGCTCGAGCTCAAAGCTCGCAAGCTGCGTGGAAATGAGGTCGGCAAAGCCCGAGGCAAGCGCCGTCTGGCGCATATCGATGCTGCTCAGACGGGGATAATACAGCTCGAGCGTGCCCACGCAATGCCCGCGCACGGTAAGCGGTGCGACAATACCGGCGCGCAGGCGCGGAAAGTAGCCACCTGTCTCGGTCGAGGCATCGCGCGAGAACACGCTTTGCTCACCGCTGTTGATCACGTTGAGCGTAGTCCGCAGCACCACCGGGGTGCCCGCGGGGCATTTTGCCGAGTCCTCGCCCCAGCTTGCCAACACCTGCTTGCCGTCGGTAAAGCAGATGGCAGAGGCGATAGTTTCGGACAGGATGATCTTAGAGGCGCCCAGGGCAGCTTCGGGCGTAAGGCCGCGCGACGTGTAGGCGAATATTTTTGAAGCGATGGCGAGCGTGCGGTCGGTTGCGCTCGATGTGAGGTCGTCGGGAACCACAAAGACATACGAGAAGAAGAAACACAGCATGACCAAGCCGGCAATGACGACAACGGCCGGAACGGGATTGGGATTATCGGTTAGATCCCAGATGAGCAGCAGGATAAGCAGCGGAACGACAATACCGAGCAAGATGGCTTGAACCACATGCTGAGCGGTACGAAAGACCTTGGTAGAGTTGTAGCTCTTGCCCAGAATCAGCCTATTGAGATCCACCGTCATCTCCTTCTTACCG
>DAWBYD010000158.1:0-1974 GCA_052278285.1 Collinsella sp.
CGCAAAGGAAAGCACTTAATGTGCTTTCCGTCTTGCGCAGGACTGTAGAGCAGCAAACTTAATCGTCCCGCCCGGCGGGCGAGCGCAGGGATACGACATCTGTCCAACAATTCGTGTGAAACACAATGAAAAACCGTTTGATGTGAGTTAATATAAACAACGTCGTGAATCTGACTCCTGCCACATGCATGACAGGGGTTAAACACAAAAAGGAGTCAACTATGGTTTCTGAGAAGGCTACCCTCGTTAATCCTCAGGGTCTGCACATGCGTCCGGCTGGTCTGTTCGCCTCCACCATGGGCAAGTACGCCTGTGACGTGACGGTCGTCACCCCCGAGAAGGAGGTCAACGGCAAGTCCCCGATGGCCCTCATGGCTGCTGGTATCCCCTGCGGCACCGAGGTCGAGGTAAAGTGCGACGGCGCTGACGAGGCCGAGGCTCTGGCTGCTGCCATCGCGCTCATCAAGAGCGGTCTTGGCGAGTAGAACTCAAACGGGTCGCATGTTGAACAACTAAGTTCATATTTGGGGGCGCAGTGACCTGTTGTAAGGTAGCTGCGCGCGTTTGTCATGGTTATGGCAAAACGCTTTATCACATGACACGGAGAGAGGAATGGGAATGTATCAGGGAGTCAACGCTTCCGAGGGCATCGGTATCGGCACCGTCATGGTTGCCGTCGATCCCGACTTGACGTTTGAGCCGCACGAGGTTGCTGATTCGGCAGCAGAGAAGGAGCGCTATCAATCCGCTCTTTCGGTCTTCTGCGAGAAGACCCAGGCTCAGGCCGACCACATGAAGGAGACGGTGGGCGAGGCCGAGGCCGAGATCATGAGCGGGCACATTGTCCTGGCTCAGGATCCGGGTATGACCGACGCCATCAACGCCGCCATTGACGGCGGTACCTGCGCCGAGCAGGCGCTCATGGACACCTCGACCATGTTCGAGAACATGTTCCTGTCCATGGACGACGAGATGTTCCGTCTGCGCGCGGCCGACATCGCCGACATCCGCACCGGTATTCTGGCCGAGCTGCTGGGCAAGGAGGTCGTCGACCTCTCCGTCCTGCCCGAGAACACCGTCGTTGTCGTGCACGACCTCACGCCGTCCATGACCGCCACGATCGATAAGGCCCACGTTGCCGGTATCGTCACCGAGACCGGTGGCCGCACGTCGCACTCCGCGATCATCGCGCGTGCCCTCGAGATCCCGGCTGTCCTTTCGGTTTCCAACAGCTGCACCGCGCTGCGCAACGGTATGACCGTTGTCGTCGACGGTGGCAAGGGTATCGTCGAGGCCGATCCCGACGAGGAGACGCTCGCTGCCTACACCGCCAAGGCCGAGGCCTTCGCTGCCGAGAAGGCAGCCCTCGAGGCCTTCCGTGGCAAGCCGTCCGTGACTGCCGATGGCATCAAGAAGATCATCGCCTGCAACATCGGTAACCCCGATGACGTGCCCAACGCGCTCGATCACGATGCCGAGGCCATCGGTCTGTTCCGCTCCGAGTTCCTGTTCATGGACTCTGCTGAGCTTCCTTCCGAGGAGGAGCAGTTCAACGCCTACCGTAAGGTCGCCAGCGCGCTCAAGGGTGCTCCGGTCATCATCCGCACGCTCGATGTGGGTGGCGACAAGGAGATTCCGTATCTGCATATGGTCAAGGAAGACAACCCCTTCATGGGCTTCCGCGCCGTGCGTTACTGCCTGGCCAATCCCGACCAGTACAAGGTCCAGCTCCGCGCTCTGCTGCGCGCTAGCGCCTTCGGTGACGTCAAGATCATGATCCCGCTCGTCACCTGCGTCGAGGAGGTCTTGGCTGTCAAGGAGCTCGTCGAGCAGTGCAAGGCCGAGCTTACCGAAGAGGGTCGCAAGTTCAACGAGAACATCGAGGTCGGTATCATGGTCGAGACGCCCGCCGCTTCGCTGCTCGCAGACCGACTTGCCGAGGTTGCCGACTTCTTCTCCATCGGCACCAACGAC
>DAWBYD010000159.1:0-6718 GCA_052278285.1 Collinsella sp.
ATAATCCCAAGTATGTCATCGCTACTGTCCTGGAGCAGGGCGGCGGCGGCTCAGATACCGCGATGCATGTCGTGCGCGACGTGCTCGGTGTGATTTATGACGAGCCCGATACCTCTTCGGCCTCGGGCGATTCATCGGTTCGATAGGAGGTTGCGATGGATTTTTCTCCGGCGGATCTGTTCCGTTCAACCAAGACCGGCTCTCGCAGCAGCCTGGACCGTGTCAACAAGCAACTCTCGGCCTCGCGCGGCACGTTTCGCCAAAAGGTGCATATCGGTGTGCTCGTGGCTACCGTGGCGCTCGTCGCCTACGGTGCCATCATTATCTGGTCGGCTTCGCAGTTTAAGGCCGATGCTTCGTTCTCACGCCATCTGCTGGGAATTGGCATCGGCACGGTGCTGGCGGTGCTGGTCTGGCGCTCCGACCTGCGCGGTATTTCCAATTTCTCGACGGCGTTGCTCGTCATCGACCTGATCGTGATCCTCTCGCCCAAGATTCCGGGTCTGTCCTATACGGGCGGTCTGGGCATGACGGGCTGGATCAAGATTCCCGGTATCGGCTTGACATTCCAGCCGGTTGAGCTTGCCAAGCTCATCACCATCTTCTTTATTGCTACGCTTGGCTCGCAGTATAACGGGCGCATCGATACCGTTCGCGACTACGTCAAGCGCTGCGGCATGCTGTCCATTCCGTTTTTGGCCGTCGTTGCCATGGGCGACCTGGGCTCGGGCCTGGTCGTGCTTGTTTCGGGCGCCATCGTCATTTGTATGAGCGGTGCACGCCGCGAATGGGTGCTGTCGACCCTGGCCCTGCTCGTGGGCTTGGTGGCCCTCGTCCTGGCGCTCGATTCGGTCTTTGATTCGTTGCTCGGCCACGATGTGCTTATCAAGCAGTATCAGATGAACCGTCTGACGGTCTTTATCGACCCCGATAATGCCGATTCGGACGATGCCTACAACCTGCAGCAGTCGCTTATCGCCGTTGGCTCGGGTGGCTTCTTTGGTAAGGGTTTGGGCCATGCGACGCAGTCGGCCGGCGGCTTTCTGCCTGAGTTCCACACCGACTTCGTCTTCGCCTTTCTGTCCGAGACCTTTGGCTTTTGCGGCTCCTTTTTGCTGCTGTGCTTGTACGTACTGCTCATCTTCTCGACGATCCGCGTTGCTTTTAAGTGCGAGTCTCTGTTCCTACGCTTATCATGCGTAGGTATCGTCGGCATGTGGGCGTTCCAGACCTTCGAAAACATCGGCATGTGCATCGGCATGATGCCGATTACCGGTATTCCGCTACCGTTTATTAGCTTCGGTTCGTCTTCGATGATGATTCAGCTGCTGACGGTGGGTATCGTACAATCCATATGGCGGCATCGTTCGGGCGCCGCGTAACCGCTGGAGGGGTTTGCTATGAAAATTCCCGTAGATAAGCTGACCCGCGCTTTTAAGATGGGCGCGTCCGTTAAGAAGGATTCCGATACGCCGGTGCGCGTCTCGGTCTATCTGGATTCGTCCGCCTCGCGCTTTCTTGCCGAGACGGTGCGTGACGCCTTTGTGCCGCAGACGACCTCGGGTATTGTGCGCGTCGAGCGTCTGGGGGAGGAGCGAATTGCTCCAAAGACCGATACCGATGTGGTGCTGGTGCTCTCGTGTGGTTCCGACCGCTTGGAGAGTGCCGTGCAGGAGCTCGTGATCGCCGGCGCGCCCGTGTGCGTGCTTGCCGAGTCTGCTGTGGAGGTGCCGTTTATCGAGGAGTCCACGCCCATGCTTGGCGTGGTAGCGGCAACCGATAAGACGTATCTGCTCGAGACGCTTGCCCGCTGGATTCTCGATCGCACCGACAAGGAAACGGCTTTTGCGGCGAACTTTGCCTTCATGCGCATCGCGGCCGCCAATCGTATCATCACCTCGTGCGCGCTCACCAATATGGCGACCGGTGCGCTGGTGTTTTTGCCGGGCGCCGATTATCCCGTTATGGCGCTGGCGCAGGTGGGCATGCTCTTTGAGCTCGCTGCCGTCTTTGGACGCGGCATTAAGCCTGAGCGCGGCTACGAGGTCGCGGGCGTGCTTGCCGGCGGTCTTGTGATCCGCGCTGTCACCCGCGCGCTCGTCAAGCAGCCGCCGCATATTGGGTTTGCCGTCAAGGCGCTCACTGCTGCCGCGGGCACCTACGGCATGGGCCGTGCGCTTGTTTCGCTCTACGAGCGCGATGTCGACTACAGCCGTGCCAACGAGGCGGTCACTGCCACGTTCTCCCGCGTTCGCGATCTGGTGACCACGGTCGCGGGCGCTACCCGTCCTATGGCGTCCTACCAAGACGCATCCGATCTCGCTGCTTAGGGGTTTTCCGTTGCGCGTTGCATACCAAGACTGTTTTCATTTAATTGAGCCGCTGCTCGCCAAGGTCGAGAAGCCGAGCCGCTATATCGATCACGAGTGGGGCACGCTTTCCAAGGCCGATGCCGACTACCGTTGCTGCCTGATCTACCCGGATGTGTACGAGGTTGGTCTGCCCAACCAGGGTATCGCCATCCTCTACAACATCCTTAACCAGGCCGAGGGCATCTCCTGTGAGCGTGGCTATGTGCCGTGGCCCGATATGGGTGACGCCATGCGCGAGGCGGGTATTCCACTGCTCTCGCTCGAGGGTGCCGCGCCGGTCGCTTCGTTCGATATCGTCGGTCTGCATGTGCCGCACGAGATGGCGGTGACGAACTTCCTCGAGGCTCTCGACCTCGCTGGCATTCCGCTGTTGGCGGCCGACCGAGGTGAAGGCGACCCCATCATCATCGCCGGCGGCCCCTCGGTGTACAACCCCGAGCCGTACGCGGCCTTCTTCGATGCCATCCTCATCGGTGAGGGCGAGGAATCGCTGCTCGAGACCTGCCAGCTGCATCGCCGCCTGCGTGACGAAGGGGTCCCGCGCGCGCAGATTGTCGAGCAGCTTGCATCCATTGCCGGCAACTACGTGCCGTCGCTCTATGAGGTTCGTCACGACGAGCCCTGCTCGCCGCATGGCTACACCGTGCCGCGTGAGGGCAAGGATGCGCCGACTGTGGTCTACAAGCGCGTCGTCGAGGATTTCGGCGCCACGAATCCGCTGTCGCAGTCGTGCGTACCCTATGCGCAGCTGGTCCACGACCGCCTGTCTATCGAGATTCTTCGCGGCTGCGCCCGCGGCTGTCGTTTTTGCCAGGCCGGCATGACGTATCGCCCGGTGCGCGAGCGCTCGGCCGACCAGATCGTCTCGTCGGTGATTCAGGGTCTGGAAAAGACCGGCTATGACGAGGTGTCGCTGACCTCGCTCTCCACGACCGACCACTCCTGCATTCGCGACGTGCTCGGCAGGCTCAACCGTCGCCTGGAGGATACGGGTATTCGCGTGTCTATTCCGTCGCAGCGCCTGGATTCGTTTGGCGTGGATATGGCCGAGTCGGTCGCCGGCGAAAAGAAGGGCGGCCTGACGTTCGCGCCCGAGGCCGGCAGCCAGCGCATGCGCGACATCATTAACAAGAACGTGACCGAGGAGGATCTGGGCCGTGCGGCCAAGGCGGCCTTCGAGGCCGGCTGGAACCGCATGAAGCTCTACTTTATGATGGGTCTTCCCGGCGAGCGCGACGAGGATATCGTGGCCATCGCCAATCTGGCCGATCACGTGCTGGAGCTCGGTCGTTCCGTGGTGCCCAAGGCTCGTCGCGGCTCGATCTCGGTGTCCATCTCGGTTTCGGTCTTTATCCCCAAGGCTGCCACGCCGTTCCAGTGGTGCCCGCAGCTCGACTACGACGACGTCAAGCGTCGCCAGAAGCTGCTTGTCACGAGCGTTCGCAACCGTGCCGTCCGCGTGCATTACCACGATGCCGAGACCTCGCTCATCGAGGCCGCGCTGTCCCGCGCCGGTCGTGACATGACGCCCGTCATCATCGATGCTTGGCGCGCGGGCTCTCGCTTTGACGCTTGGGTAGAGCATTTCTCGCTCGAGAACTGGAAGGAGGCTGCTGCCAAAAACGGCATCGACCTCAATGAGCTCGTGCACCTGCCCTACGAGTTGGATTGGCGCCTGCCGTGGGAGCATGTGAGTCCCGGCTGCACGCGCGGCTTCCTCGAGCGCGAGTACCGTCGCTCGCTCGAGGGTGTCACGACTCCCGACTGCACCCGCACGTCGTGCACCGGCTGCGGGATCTGCCCCACGCTCCACGCCAAGAATGTATTGATGGGTGATCGCGCATGAGTGAGCGCCTGACCGACAACCCCTCGCTCTTTAGGCTTCGTGTTCGCTATGGCAAGCGCGATCGCCTTAAGTACCTGGGCCATCTCGAAGTAATCCATACCATTGAGCGCATCGTGCGCCGTGCGGGACTTCCCTATGCCGTCACGCAGGGCTTCTCTCCGCACATGCGCGTGGGCTTCTCTTCGGCGCTACCGGTTGGTACGTCGTCGACCTGCGAGTGGTATGACCTGTTTATGACCGAGTTCGTGGCGCTCGACGAGGCGTTTGAGCGCCTGTCTGCGGCGTCTCCGGCCGATCTGGCGCCCATCGAGGCGGCGTACATTGACTTGCGCACGCCGGCGTTGACGGCGCAGCTCACGCGCCTGTCGTATCGCATCGACCTGCACTTGGATCCCGAGGCGCCCGTAAGCGCCGACGAGGTGCGTCGTGCGATCGACACGTTGCGCGCGGACCATGGCATCGACTACGCGCGCGGAAAAAAGAGCAAGCGCTTGGATTTGGATCACACGCTCGTTGGCTATGAGCTCACGGCGGGGGAGCGCCCGGACCATTTGGTACTCATGCTCGACACCCATGCCGACAACGAGGGCTCCATGCGTCCGGAAATTTTGCTTTCTGCTGCTGATGTTTTGTTGCAGGGCTTGACCCCGGGCGTGGATGCACCTATTGTTTCCACCGGTATGCAAGACCTCGTGACCATCTGCTCCTACGATGTCGAGCGTCAGAATCAAGCATGCGAGGACGACGAGGGCCGACTCGTCAGCCCCATACCTGTGCGAACTTGTGGATTTGCTCCACATACTCGTTGACGGGGGTATTTTCGCCTGCTACTATATTCGGCTGTTGCACTAACTGATGCATGAAGGGCAAGTAAACATGTACGCAATCGTTAACACGGGCGGCAAGCAGTACAAGGTCGCCACCGACGATGTCATCACCGTCGAGAAGATTGAGGGCAATGAGGGCGACAAGGTCACCCTGCCGGTTATCTTCCTCAACGATGGTAAGAAGATCGTCACCGATCCCGACAAGCTGGCCAAGGCCAAGGTTACCGCTCAGATCGTTGAGCAGTTCAAGGGCGAGAAGCAGCTGGTCTTCAAGTTCCACAAGCGTAAGCGCTATCGTCGTCTGAAGGGTCACCGTCAGCAGCTCACGAAGCTGAAGATCGTGAAGGTTCAGGCTACCTCCCGCGCCAAGAAGGCTGTCAAGGCAGAGGCTGAGGCTGTTGCCGAGGCTCCCGTCGCCGAGTAGATTACACTCGTAACGAAAGAGTAGGTATACACAATGGCACACAAAAAAGGACTCGGTTCCTCCCGTAATGGCCGTGACTCCCGCGGTCAGCGCCTTGGCACGAAGCGCTATGCCGGCCAGACGGTAACCACGGGCACGATTCTCGTCCGTCAGCACGGCACGCACATCCACCCGGGTGAGAACGTTGGCCGTGGTAAGGACGACACGCTGTTCGCGCTGGTCGACGGTACCGTTGAGTTCCACAAGGGTATCAAGCACAGGGTCAGCGTACGCCCGCTCGCGAACGCGTAATTCACCCTTCATAGAGCACATATGTGGGAGGCACTTGAGTTTTAGGATTCAAGGGTCTCCCTCTTTTTGTAGGAGGCGATTCTGTTGTCACAGTTCACCGATATCAGCCGCATTAACGTGTGCGGCGGCGACGGCGGAGCCGGATGCATGTCGTTTAGGCGCGAGGCATTTGTCCCCAAGGGCGGCCCCGATGGCGGCGACGGCGGTCGTGGCGGCAATGTCGTCATCCAGGCCGATGCTCAGCTGTCTTCGCTGATCGATTACCGCTTTAAGCATCACTTCCGCGCCGAGCGCGGCACGCACGGACAGGGTGCCCGTCGTAACGGTAAGAGCGGCGAGGACCTGATTCTCAAGGTCCCTATGGGTACCGTGGTGCGCGAGCTCGACCCCGAGACGCAGACCCCGATGTTCGAGATTGCCGATCTGGTGCACGATGGCGAGCGCGTTGTCGTGGCCCCTGGTGGCGCCGGTGGTCTGGGCAATACGCACTTTGTGACGTCGGTGCGCCGCGCGCCCGCGTTCGCCCAGCTGGGCGAGCCGGCCGAGGAGCACTGGATTGAGCTCGAGATGAAGCTCATGGCCGATGCCGCGCTCGTGGGCTTCCCCTCTGTCGGCAAGTCCTCGCTCATCGCGCGCATGAGTGCCGCCCGTCCTAAGATTGCCGACTACCCGTTCACCACGCTCGTTCCGAACCTCGGCATGGTGCGTGCCGGCGAATATTCTTACGTTGTTGCCGACGTCCCCGGTCTCATCGAGGGCGCGAGCGAGGGCAAGGGGCTGGGCCATCAGTTCTTGCGCCACATTGAGCGCACGGCCCTGATTATGCACGTCGTCGACATGACGGGCGGGTTTGAGGATCGCGATCCGGTCGAGGATTATCGCATTATTAACCGTGAGCTCGAGCAGTATGGCGCCGAGCTTTCGGAGCGTCCGCAGATCGTCGTTGCCAACAAGTGCG
>DAWBYD010000160.1:0-1825 GCA_052278285.1 Collinsella sp.
ACGAGTCCATCGTCAAGGGCGAGAACGTTCCTGTCCCGGGTATCCCCGAGTCCTTCAAGGTTCTCGTCAAGGAGATCCGTTCCCTTGCGCTGGACATCGAGCCCATGCACGATGCCGACGAGGACGCCTCCGCCCCTGTGACCGCCGAGGAGACCTCTGCCCTCGATGACCTGGCCGCGCTCGCCGGCGTTGCCGCCGACGTCGAGGCCCAGGATGCCGAGACCGCCGAGGCACCCGAGGCTGTCGCCGCCACGACCACTGATAAGGAGTAGTTGACTGTGGCAGATTTCGAAGCTACTGATTTTGACTCGGTACAGATCTCCCTTGCCTCCGCCGACCAGATCCGTTCCTGGTCGCACGGTGAGGTCAAGAAGCCGGAGACCATCAATTACCGTACCCTCAAGCCCGAGAAGGACGGCCTGTTCTGCGAGAAGATCTTCGGTCCCGCCAAGGACTGGGAGTGCTCCTGCGGCAAGTACAAGGGCATCCGCTTTAAGGGCATCGTCTGCGAGCGCTGCGGCGTCGAGGTTACCTCGGCCAAGGTGCGTCGCGACCGCATGGGCCACATCGAGCTCGCCGCTCCCGTGTCCCACATCTGGTACTTCAAGAGCCCCACGAGCTTCCCGATGAGCCGTATGCTCGACATCAAGTCCAAGGACCTCGAGAAGGTTCTGTACTTTGCCAGCTACATCATCACCGAGGTAGACTACGAGGCTCGCGAGGCCGACGCTGACGACCTGCGCGAGGAGCTCGCCGCCGATCTGGAAGAGATCGATGCCGAGTGCGCCCGCCAGATCGAATCCCTCAAGGAGCAGGGCAACCCCGAGAACTTTGACGAGTTCTCCGATGAGGAGCCGCTGACCCCCGAGGAAATCGCCTCTGGCATCGTCGACATCGAGGAAGAGTGCAAGGACGAGAAGCAGCTCCGCACGGACGCCTTCAACGCCTTCATGAAGCTCACCGAGCGCGACCTCATCTCCGATGAGCCGCTGTTCCGCGAGATGACCCGCTACTACTCCATGTACTTCAAGGGTGGTATGGGTGCCGAGGCCGTCCGCGACCTGCTTGCTGCCATCGACCTCCCCTCCGAGGCCGAGAAGCTCAAGGCCATCATCGCCGACGAGGACTCCCAGAAGCAGAAGCGCGAGAAGGCCGTCAAGCGCCTCGAGGTCGTTGACGCCTTCCTGAAGGGCGGCAACAGCCCCGCGAACATGATCCTGGACGTCATCCCGGTCATTCCGCCCGATCTGCGCCCGATGGTCCAGCTCGACGGCGGCCGCTTCGCTGCGTCCGACCTCAACGACCTGTACCGTCGCGTGATCAACCGTAACAACCGACTCAAGCGCCTGCTCGACCTGGACGCCCCCGCGATCATCGTGAACAACGAGAAGCGCATGCTCCAGGAGTCCGTGGACGCCCTGTTCGACAACGGCCGTCGTGGTCGCCCGGTCTCTGGCCGTGGCGGTCGCCCGCTCAAGTCGCTCGCCGAGGCCCTCAAGGGCAAGCAGGGTCGTTTCCGTCAGAACCTGCTGGGTAAGCGTGTCGACTACTCCGGCCGTTCGGTAATCGTTACCGACCCCAAGCTGCTGCTGCACCAGTGCGGTCTGCCCAAGACCATGGCGCTGGAGCTTTTCAAGCCCTTCGTCATGAAGCGCCTGGTCGAGCTTGGCAAGGTCGAGAACATCAAGGGCGCCAAGCGCGCTATCGACCGTGGTGCCACCTTTGTGTGGGACATCCTCGAAGAGGTCATCGACGGCCGCGTCGTGCTGCTCAACCGTGCACCGACCCTGCACCGTCTGTCCATCCAGGCCTTTGAGCCGGTGCT
>DAWBYD010000161.1:0-4855 GCA_052278285.1 Collinsella sp.
CCACGCAGAAGTTCTGGGATATGGCCGAGAAGCTCAACACTGCAAGCCACGAACGCTATCTGGACCTGCTGAACACCGAGGACTTTACACCGTGGTTCTCGACCGTGACGCCGCTGACCGAGGTCGGTCTGCTGCCGATCGGCTCGCGTCCCGCCAAGCGCGGTCTGGGCGCCAAGTCGCTCGATGACCTGCGTACCATCCCGTGGATCTTCAGCTGGAGCCAGGCGCGCATTAACCTGGCCGCTTGGTACGGTCTGGGCACCGCCTGCGAGCAGCTTGGTGATCTTGCCCAGCTCAAGGCTGCCTACCAGGAGTGGCCGTTCTTCCGCACCTTTATCGACAATATTGAGATGTCGATCGCCAAGACCGATCAGCGCATCGCCAAGATGTATCTGCACCTGGGCGATCGCCAGGATCTGTCCGAGAAGGTCTTTACCGAGATGCAGCTCACGCGTAAGTGGGTCCTTGCCATCGTCGGTGACGAGTGGCCGCTGCAGCGTCGTCGCGTGCTCGGCTGCGCCGTTCGCGTGCGTAACCCCTACGTCGACGCCCTGTCCATCGCCCAGGTCCGCGCCCTTCGCGAGGTGCGCATGAACCAGGACGAGATGGCCGAGGAGAAGAAGGCCGAGTACATGAGCCTGATTCTTTCGACTGTGACCGGCGTCTCGGCAGGATTGCAGAACACGGGGTAATCGATAGCCCTGTAGTCGTCCGGGTCCGCCATCAGTTTACTTTTAGGCACGTCCTCGGACATGCAAGAAGCCCTCGCTGCGCACTTCGTGCGGCGAGGGCTTTTTGCGTCCTGCGGAGTGTGCCTAAAAGTAGACTAATGGCGGGCCCTGCGATGTCCGGTCTTCGGCGGATTACTGGCTGGGGGAATTAATGGCGCGCTTCGCGCGTTTTGGATGGGGTCTGTCCCGGCGGCGCGTTTGGCGCTTCGCGCCGCGCGCCTTATCGATCGGGATTGAGATGCATGTGGTGCTTCTCGCCTTACGACTGTAGCGGCCGCGGTCCCGTTTGGGGTCGCGGCCGTTTTGTTGTGGGTCAAATATGAACGTTGTGTTAATGAGTCGGTGGACGGTGGTGTTTTTCGGTGAGCGGCGTATCCTTCCAACGGTTAATCTAGTGTGTCAGTTGAAAGGAAGAGGGCGCGCGTCATTGTTTGAATGTGAACTGCCGTTTGACCACAAGACGTTACATCTGGAGCTCGAGGATAAGAACTTCGCGGGTGTGATGGAAGGTCATCAAAACGAGTTTAAGACTACAAAATCGCAGGAAGAGCTGGTAGAGGAGTCACTTGCCAACCCTTATGGCTCGCCTTCGCTCGAGGAGCTTTGTGCTGGCAAGAAGGATATCGTCATCATTAGCTCCGATCATACGCGTCCCGTTCCCTCGCGTGTGACGATGCCTATTCTGCTGCATCACATCCATTCCGCTGCGCCCGAGGCTCGCCTGCGCATTCTGGTTGCTACGGGTATGCACCGTCCGTCGACGCACGAGGAACTCGTCAACAAGTATGGCGAGGAGATTGTTGCCAACGAGGAAATCGTTATGCACGTCGCGACTGACGACAGCATGATGAAAAAGATTGGCACCCTGCCTTCTGGTGGCGAGTGCATCATCAACAAGATTGCCGCCGATTGCGATCTGCTGCTTGCCGAGGGCTTTATTGAGCCGCACTTCTTTGCCGGTTTCTCTGGTAGCCGCAAGTCCGTCCTGCCTGGTATCGCCAGCTACAAGACCATCATGTACAACCATAACGGTCAGTTTGTGAATGATTCCCACTCGCGTGCCGGCAACCTGTGCCACAACCACGTGAGCGAGGACATGTTTGCCGCTGCCGAGATGGCTCACCTTGCCTTTGTGCTTAACGTGGTGCTCAACGGCAAGCACGAGGTCATCGGCTCCTTTGCCGGCGATATCCACAAGGCGCACGAGGCTGGCTGCGAGTTCGTGAAGAGCCTTGCCGGCGTTGAGCCCGTCGAGTGCGAGATCGCCATCACCACCAACGGCGGCTACCCGCTCGACCAGAACATCTACCAGGCCGTGAAGGGCATGTGCTCTGCCGAGGCCACGCTTCCCGAGGGCGGCGTGATCATCGACGTCGCCGGTTGTGCCGACGGCCACGGTGGCGAGGGCTTCTATCACAACATCGCCGACAACGATCCGGCGGAGTTTGAGCGTGCCTGCATCGACCGTCCTAAGGACGAGACCCTGCCCGACCAGTGGACGAGCCAGATCTTTGCCCGCATCCTGGCGCATCACCCTGTGATCATGGTCACCGACCTGTGCGATCACCAGATGATCAAGGATATGCACATGACGCCGGTCAACACCCTCGATGAGGCGCTCAAGCTCGCCTTTGAGATGAAGGGTGCCGATGCCAAGGTGGCCGTCATTCCCGATGGCCTGGGCGTTGTCGTCGCACAGCACTAGTACGCGGCCTAAACGAATCGTTTATAACCGACAAGAAAGATAAGGTTTTATGCTTACCAGACTCCTCTGCGAATTCGGCGCAACGGCCCTCATGATCATCTTTGGCGTGGGCGTGCACTGCGATACCGTGCTTAAGGGTACCAAGTATCAGGGCTCCGGCCATATGTTTGCCATCACCACTTGGTCTTTTGGCATCTCGGTCTGCCTGTTTGTCTTTGGTGGCGCCGTGTGCATGAACCCGGCTATGGTGCTTGCCCAGTGCATCGTCGGTCTGGTGCCGTGGAGCAGCTGCATCCCCTTCATGATTGCCGATATGCTCGGCGGCTTTGCGGGTGCCGTGATCGCATGGTTGATGTATGCCGATGAGTTCAAGGCTTCCGATGGTGTCATCGATCCCATTGCTCAGCGCAACATCTTCTCGACCAACCCCACCACCGAGGGTACGAACTATGCCCGTAATTTCTTCTGCGAGGCTATCTGCACCTTTGTGTTCATCAGCGCCATCCTTGCTGCTGCTAACCGTGCTGGCGAGAACGTCCTGATGCTCGCTATCTGCGTCGGTCTGATCGTTTGGGCTGTTGGCATGGGCATGGGAGGTATCACTGGCTTCGCCATGAACCAGGCCCGTGACCTTGGTCCTCGCATGGCCTATCAGGTGCTGCCGATTAAGAACAAGGCTGACAACAACTGGAAGTACGGCCTGCTTGTTCCTGGCATCGCTCCGTTTGTCGGTGCCGCTCTGGCCGCGCTGTTTGTGCATGGTTTCTTGGGCATGTTCTAGGCCAAGACAATTGATATAACGCCCGGGTCCGGCATAGGTTAACTTTCCGCCGCGTCCTCGGACATGCAAGAAGCTCCCGCTGCGCACTTCGTGCGGCGGGAGCTTCTTGCGTCCTGCGGAATGCGGCGGAAAGTTAACCTATGCCGGACCCTGCGGGAATCCAGTTGCCTTCGAACAAGCAGCCCAACATATATATCTGAATATAGATGGGAGGGGCTTGTTGCTGTTGGGGGCGTTGAAGTGTGAATGACACTTTGGGATGCGTGGCGGCCTGGGTTGGGTCGATGATTTGGGATGAGCTTCTTACTTAGGTGAAGAGGGGCTTTATGGCTGAGAGGTAGTCTTTGGCTACGTCGGCTTTGTTTGCTTGGAAGTTGTGCCAGGCCCACCATTGGACCATTCCTACGAAGCTTGAGGCTATGTGGTGTAGTAGGAAACTGCGGTCCATGGTGCCGGCGGGGCCTGAGGGGTCGACGGGCACGGTTTCGGCTGCTCGTGACATGATGGTCTTGCGTAAGCAGTCGGCGAAGACGCGCGAGCCGGCTCCGGCTACGAGGGCTCGAACGCCCTGACGGCGTTCCCAGAGGTTGTTGAGGATATGCTCGACTTGCACGAGTGGGTCGTCGAGCGGCGTACCATCGTCGTCGAGGGCGTGGGCGCAGATGTCGTTCACGAGCTCGGACAGTAGGTCGTCTTTGCTCTTGAAGAGGCCGTAGAACGTGGCCCGACCAACATGGGCACGAGCGATGATGTCGCCGACGGTAATCTTGCCGTAATCCTCTTCGCGTAGCAGCTCGGAGAACGCTGCAACGATGGCAGCGCGGCTTTTTTCTTTGCGGGCATCCATGGCTATGCATCCACGTCAACGAGTAGACAACGGAGCGTGCCGGAGCAACCCTCGTAGGGGCGCTTGCCGGCGCCGTAGCCGACGGCCGCGATGTGGTAGCGTGCCGGCAGGTGCGCGGACGTGCGCAGCGCGGTGACGATGGCGGCGCCCGTGGGCGGCACGAGCTCGCCAGCGACCGGTGCGGGCGTGAGGGCGATATTGCCCGCCTGGCACAGGTTGACGACAGCGGGGACGGGAATGGGCATAAGGCCGTGGGCGCAGCGAATGGTTCCGTGGCCTTCGGAGAGCGACTCGACCACGATGTCCTCAATACCTAGGTCATCGAGGCAGATGGCGACAGAGCAGACGTCGACGATGGAATCGACGGCGCCTACCTCGTGGAACATGACGGTCTCGGGCGTTTTGCCGTGGGCCTTTGCCTCGGCGGCGGCGAGCGCGGTAAAGATGGCGAGCGCACGACGCTTGGTGCCATCGCTTAGCTGCGAGCCGTCGATGATAGCGGTGACGTCCGCCAAAGAACGGTGGTGATGGTGGTGGGCGTGATGGTGACCCTCGTGGCCATGGCCGTGGGTCTCATGATCATGCTCATGGCAGTGCTCATGCTCGTCATGGTCATGATGGTGGTGCTCGTGCTCGTGCTCGTGCGTGTGCTCGGCAGCTGTTTCGTTGCCGTAGAGCCATGCCATGTCGTGGTCGTGGTTCTCGAGCTCTTCTGCCAGCTGAACGTCGAAATCGCAGGCGTCGATGCCATGCTTGTTTACGCGCGTCACGGAGATCGAAAAGCCGTCGAC
>DAWBYD010000162.1:0-5913 GCA_052278285.1 Collinsella sp.
CATGCCCTCGGGGTAGTAGGTGCCGTGCCTGAGCTTGGGTATCTCGAGCTCCACGTCGCCCACGGCGGTCTTGAGCGACCTGGGGCGGTAGCCGTTGCGGCTGTTCTCCCTGCCGTCGCTGCGCTCGTTGCGGCTCGCGCCGCACATCTGCTGGGCCTCGGAGTCCATCAGTGCGTTCATCACGCCGCCCAGCACCCTGCACGCGAACTCGCGCGCGTCGCCGCACTCCTGCCAAAGCCTCGCCGCCTCGAGGGCCTCGTCGCGACCGAGGCGCAGTACACTCTCTTCTTGGGGCATCGCCTTTCCTTCCATTCGTCACCTTCATTACTCCAACGACGAATTCTAGGCGGTGTCCCCTCCCTTTCAAGAAAGGGCGGAGGCGGGGCATGCCCCGCCTCTTACACCACATCTCTGTGCGCTACCGGTTGAAAGCCGTCAAACGCCCTTTAAAGGGGGCTAGATAAATTGATTATGAGCCCATTTTCGCTCAGAGCAGGCCGAAAAATATGACACCTCTTTTGCAACAGTACTCATATTTGGTATTTTTTGACCACAGGGTCCAAAACCATGCTCCAAAACACAAAAGGAGGGGCCTCGTAAGGCCCCTCCTTAGGAAAGGGAATCGATTTATTCCACAGCCGTAGATTAATCCTAGCCGCTACTCCATCATGTCGAGGACGGAGGGGCGAAGCTCGTTCTCGGCGGCCTCGGGATCGGTCTCGCGCAGGCGGTTGATGTAGCGGTTGTACCACATCACGGCAAGGCCCAGGAAGACAACCACACCGCCAACGTTGTAGACCAGCGTCAGCCACAGAGGCTGATCGAGCGGAATGGTGCCGCAGATAAGCACGAAGCAGAAGACCACAAGCAGGAATGCAGCAATGACCAGGCCAAAGGTGCGCGAACCCATGCGGAAGCCACGGGGAGCAGCGTCGAAGTTCTTGCGTAACATAAAGTAGGCAAGCAGGATCAGCAGCGGCGGGAGCAGAGCGGTGGCAGCCGTCATGTTGGTGACGATCATGAGCAGGTCGTCGAGGTTACCGGAGCCCAGGGCCGGGATGATCAGGATGGGGACGACGATGGCGAACTGCAGCCAGGCAGCGCGGGCAGGAATGCCGTGCTCGTTGAGCTCGACGATCTTGCTACCAAAGACGCCCTTGGGGATCTCGGTGAAGAACACCTTGATGGGAGCGGAGGTCCACATCATGAGGGAGCCCAGCGTAGCGGCGAGTAGGATCAGGCCGATGACGCGCGTAGACACTTCCATGGGAATGCCAAAGTGGGCAAAGACAGCGCCGAACACGTCGAAGATGCCAGTGGAGATGGCAACGCCGCCCTCGGGGATGAACAGGTTAACCAGCAGCGAAGCGCCTGCATACAGAAGGACGATGGTCAGTCCGGCGATAACGACTGTGCGCACGAAGGCCTTGACGCCGCCCTTGAGGTCGTTGAGGAACACGCCGACAGACTCAGCGCCGCCAACGCCCTGGATGATCCAGGCAAGCGTACCGAAGAAGCCCCACGCAGTTGCGAAGTTGCTCATGTCGGGAGCCATGTTAGCGGGAGTAGGAGCCGTAGCGAACTCAACGCCGCCAAAGGCAGCAGCCAGGGACAGCAGGATGAACACGGCGGTCAGGCCGAGAGCCGCGGTCGAACCGAAGGAGGAAATGGAGCCGATCCACTTAGCGCCCTTGGTCGAAACCCACGTGGCGATAGCAAAGACGACGATCTCGATAATGGTGATCCACAGCTGCGAAAGCTCGGCGTTGGCACCAAAGAACACGTAGCTCGCGTAGATGATGACGTTGGGCAGGACGGACGCAAAGAAGAACAGGTTAACGAACCAGTAGCTAAATGCCGTCAGGAACGCCCAGCGACCACCCATCGAGGTCTTAACCCATGCGTACACGCCAGACTCGGAGTCCTTGTTGAGGCCGACGAACTCGGCGGTAACCAGGGTATAGGGGACAAAGTACAAAAGCGTGGCAAAGAAGAACGACGGCGCAGCTGCCAAGCCGATGGCCGCGTTGTTGTTGATGATGTTCTTGATACCGAACACGGCGGCGACCGTCATGCCCAGCAGAGCGAACGAACCAATCGTTCCTCGTTTTTCAGAGCTCATAAGCCCTCCCAATCATCTATTAAATGTCATCTAAACCCGTCCGAGCTGCAAGTGCAAACACGGACGGTGCACCTGCTAAGGGGAATGGGGAAAAGGGAGTCAACAAAGCCATCCCCCTTAACGGCGCGAAGCAAACGTCCAGGCGGACGAATACTACTTGTTGGGGAAGGAATATCCTTCAACCGTCACGTGCAGCACCACGACGCGGGGATCCGTGGCATCGGACACGACACGGTATGCCTCGTCAATTTCGACGACGGCAACGCCGCCGGCGGGAATCGTCACGGTCTCCCCCGTACCCTCAAAGCGCTCGCGATCATCGATATCGCTGTAGGCGCGGGTGCAGGTGAGGCCTCCCTTGGGGGCAACCTCGACGGTCAGGTCGCCGTCGAGCGGAGCGAGTACGGCATGGTAGCGACGGTGACCGACTAGATCGGCGGTAGCCGCCTCGTGGGCGTTCACCCACCAGTACACCAACGAGTCGCCGATGGAGTACGCCACGTCGTGCTGCAGGTCGGCAACACCATCGAGCGCCTGTCCGGTACGCATCCACTTCTTGACGGACTTCATCTGAGCGTCGAAATCGGCGCGCGAGTTAAAGACATGCATGGCTTATGCCTCCTTAATGGGTGCCAGCGCCTGAGCCAGATCGGCAGACGTCAGCGGTCGCAGGGACACCTCAAAGCTGAAGCTCTCAAAACGGGTGCGATAGGAATCGAGCACCTCGGAACCCCAAGAGTTCGAGCCAAGGCCGAGCAGTTGGTCGTTGATGTTGACCGTGACCGTATCGCCCTTGACAAGGTCGTAGACATGCTTGGCGTTATCGATGGCCTCGCAGCTATAGGGCCATGCCGAGAACGAGAACGGGTTGGAAGCGGCGTCGCTCGGACGCGTCACGACCAGACCGTCACCGTGGCTGGAGCGCAGGGCAACCCAGCGGGTACCCTCGCGGTTGGCGCAGTCCTGAGGCATAACGTAGGGCGTGAACATGTCGTCGACCGTGGTGCGGTAATGACCGACCGGGTTGGCGCGCAGCGAGTCCGGATAGTTCTCGCCCGGGCCGTGGCCATACCACTCGACGGCACGATCGCAACCGGGAACCTCAAAGGAGATGCCGATGCGCGGGATAATGTCCGAATAGTCGCCGTAGGGCTCGCCGGAAACCTTGAGGTCGACGCGACCGCTCGGAAGCACGGTGTAGACAAGCTCGACGCGCATGCCGAACGCGCGGACGGGAGGAGCAATACGTTGGCTCACGGTAACGACGACCGCATTGCCGTCCTGCTTCCAAGAAACCTTGCGGGTAGACGTCTGCATCACATCGATGAAGTTGTCCTTCCACAGGGAGTCGTACTCCTGGGCGTGGTTGTCGACGAGCGGATGCCAAAAACCAACCTGGGGGCCAGAGGCCATGACGTCGCGGCCGGATGCCTTCCACTCGCTCACGGTACCGTTGACCTTGCTGAAGGTCAGCTCGCCGTTGAGGGAGTGAATGTGGATCTCCTGCTCGGTCTCCTCGACCGTAAGCTCGGGGCGCACGGGGGCGACAATTGCCGGCGCCGGATGGTTTGCGATGGCAAACTGGCTTGCGCCCAGTTGGAACATCGGCTCGCACCAGACGTGAGCAGCCATAGTGTAGGCGTGCACGGTCAGCAGGGTCTCGCCCACTGCGGCCTCGCGAATCACCAGCGGAAGCTGGACGGACTCGCCGGGGGCAACCGCGCCGGGCATGAGCGTCTTGCGGCAAACCACGTCGCCGTCCACCAGGGTCTCCGCCGACAGGCAGACATCCTCAAGGGTGGTAAACCAACGCTTGTTGGTGACGGTCAGCTCGCCCGCCTCGGCATCGTAAGCCATGCGAACCGGGCAGATGACCTGACCATACTCAGTGAGGCCCGGGCTCGGCTGCTGCCAAGGGAACACCATGCCATCGATGCAGAAGTTGCTGTTGTTGGGGTAATCGCCGTTGTCGCCACCATACATATCGTAGGCAACGCCGTCCTCGGTCACAGCAGCCAGACCGTGGTCGCACCATTCCCAGATAAACTGGCCTTGGATGCAATCCCAACGATCGAAGACCTCCTGGTACTCGGACAGGCCTCCGGGGCCATTACCCATGGAGTGGCCATACTCGCAGTTAATGCGCGGCTTGGGGAACGGATGCTCGCCAAAGTCGTTCATCTGCGACACGCGGGAGTACATCGTGGAAATGACGTCGACGGTATCGGCGTTGCGATCCTCCTCGTAATGGACCGGACGACCATCGAGCTCGTGAGCCTTGGCGTACATCGCGCGGATGTTGCAGCCATAGCCGCTCTCGTTGCCCATCGACCACATAATGATGCAGGCGTGATTGCGCTCCTGCATCACCAGGCGCTCAATGCGGTCGACGTAGGCCGGCTCCCATGCCGGGTCGTCGGTGACCAGGGCGATATTGCCGATATTCTCGAAGCCGTGGCTCTCCATATCGGTCTCGGCGACCAGCATGATGCCATACTCGTCGCACAGCTCGTAAAAGCGCGGGTCGTTGGCGTAGTGGGACGTGCGCACCGCGTTGATGTTGTGCTGCTTCATGAGCTCCAGGTCGCGGCGCATGCGATCGAGGCCCACGGCGCGGCCCTTGTGATCGTCGTGATCGTGGCGGTTGACGCCATGCATCTTAAAGTAAGTGCCGTTGAGGTAGATATGATTGCCCTCGACCGTCACCTCGGCAAGACCCTGGCGATGCGGAACGTACTCGCTGACCTCGTCACCGTCGTAGACCTCAAACGTAAGGTCATAGAGGAAGGGGTCCTCGGGGTTCCAGAAGTGGGCATCGGTCACGCTGCACTCGGCATGGCCGTCGATGCACTCACCCGTAGCCACCACGTTCTCGCCATCGCTGAGCGTATACACGACGCGGGTAGCGCCCTCGGCCACCGTATCGAGCGTAATCAGAGCGGTATCGCCCTCGCGGTGCGTGCGGAACCTAAAGTCGACCAGGTGCGCGGCGGGGCGCTGCATAAGGTACACATCGCGGAAGATGCCCGAGGCCCACCACATATCCTGGTCCTCGATGTAGCTACCATCGCTGTACTGCAGAACCTTGACCGCAAACAGGTTGTCACCCTCGACGAGCGCGTCGGTCACGTCGAACTCGGCGGACAGGCGCGAGCCCTTGGTCATGCCGATAAACTGGCCGTTGACGTACAGCTCGCCATAGCTCTCGATGCCGTCAAAGCGAATGATCTCGCGAGCGCCGGCAGGAACGGCGGGAAGGTTGACGATGCGCTGGTAGACGCCCGTGGGGTCGTCGGAGGGAACGAACGGCTGGTCCACCGGGAACGGGAAACCCTCGTCGGTGTAGGCAAGGTTGCCATAGCCGTCCACCTGCCACAGGTGCGGAACCTCCACGTGATCCCACTCGGGCTTGTACGTGGAGAGTTCCTCGTTGGAGACGGCAGCGGGGCCCTCAAAGAGGCGGAACTGCCACGAGCCGGACAGCTGGACAAACCCGCGCGACAGCTCACGGCTGTACGTTGCAGCGAGATCGGCGGTCTCGTAGCCCATAAAGTACGCATGGGGTGCCAGGCGGTTCCTGTGGGTGAGCGCTTGGTTTTCCCAATCGTTAATGGCGTCCATGGTGATGCTCCTTCGTCATCGTAGTGATTCTTGTGCAACCGGTTGTCCTTATCTTACGGGCGATGCAAAAAGCTGTGCAACCGGTTGTCCGCTGAACGGTCGATTTGACCGGGTTAACGGTGCAACCGGTTGTACAACCGCGACACTTATGTCACCCTGAGTATCGAAAC
>DAWBYD010000163.1:0-1926 GCA_052278285.1 Collinsella sp.
ATCGACGATGCCCGCATCGACCACGGCCTGAGCCCAGTCTGCCGGCGCCGCGTTCACGGCCTCAACGCTCGCCGCATGGCAGCTCAAGAATTCCGCCACGGCCTCGGGATGTTCCTTGGCAAAGGCCCGGCGCACCACGGTCACGCCCGTCAGCAAACGGGAGCCCGTGTCACCCGCCAGCTCATCCCACACATCGGTCAGACTTACCGGCGCCGACAGCTTGCCTTCGCTCTTGGCGATGGCCGCCGTCTTGAACGGCTCCGGCAGCACGCCCACGGCGGACGGGTCGACAAGCAACGCCGACAGCACCTCGGTGGGCTCGCTCTTAAACTCGAGCGTCACCTGGCCGGTCAGGCCCGCGCGCTCCAGCAGGAAGTTCATGACGTACTCCGGCGTGGTGCCCTTGCCCGTCATATAGACGGTATGGCCCGCCAGATCGCCAAACGAGGCCACACTCGCGTCGCCCGTCACAACGTTCAGCACGCCCAGCGTGTTGATGTCGATGCCCTGCACCGCGCCCTCGGTCTTGTTGTAGAGCACACTCGCCACGTTGGCGGGCACCAGGGCGATATCGATATCGCCCTGAATGACCTTGGGCACAATCTCGTCGGCGGCAGTGTTGATCGCAAAGTCGAACGCATTGTCCGTCTCGCCATCGGCAGCCTGGTCCATAAACTGCACCAGGCCAATCGAGGTCGGCCCCTTGAGCGAGGCGACGTGCACCTCGACCGGCTCTGCGACAGCACCGGCGCCGTCCGTGGCAGCCGAGCCCGCGGCGGACCCCGCCCCCGCAGCTCCGCCGCCACAGCCAGCCAGCGCGAGCGACAACGCGCCCGCGGCGAGCGCCGAGGCAAACCCCCGCCGCGACAGCTCAACATTAAACGCGCGCATCGCTAGCACGTCCCCTCGTTAGGCATCGTCCATGCGTGATGGTCGGTATGCAGCAATTCCTCGGCCAGCGGCGAGAGCGGCGCACCCAAGAACTCGCTATAGCACGCCTGAACATCGGGATTCTCGTGCGAGAAGCGAATCTCGGCGTTCGCATCGAGGCCCCAGAGCACCTGACCGCGCTCGGCTGCCAGCTCGCAGCCGTCGTGAATGGGCTGACCGCCGCCACCGGCGCAGCCGCCCGGGCACGCCATGACCTCAACGAAGTCATAGCTCACACGGCCGTCGCGAATCGCGTCGAGCAGACGTTCAGCGTTGCCCAGCCCGTGTGCCACGGCGACGCGCACCTTAGTGCCATCGATATCGGCGACGGCTTCCTTCCCGCCGTCCAGGCCGCGCACGTCGGTAAAGAAATCGGCATCCGGGTTCTTACCCGTCACCAGGTAATATGCCGAGCGCACGGCAGCCTCCATCACGCCGCCCGTGGCGCCAAAAATCACGCCCGCGCCCGTGCCAAAGCCCAGCGGCGTATCGAGCGGCTCCTCGACCAGCGTGTCAACGCTCACGTGGCTCGCGCGGATCATACGCACCATCTCGCGCACCGTCAGCGCAACGTCCACGTCGGGCGCGCCGCCCTCGCCCATCATGCTCGGCAGCGCACACTCGGCCTTCTTGGCCGTGCACGGCATAACGGACACCACGAACAGACGCTCGGGCTCCACGCCCAGCATCTTGGCGTAGTAGGTCTTGGCGATAGCGCCGAACATCTGCTGCGGCGACTTTGACGTGGACAGGCTGTCGACAAACTCGGGGTAACGTGCCTTCACAAAGCGCACCCAGCCCGGGCAGCAGCTCGTAAACATGGGCCAGCCGCGGCTGTCGCCCTCACCCTTAGCGGCGGCGCCCAGGCGCTCGAGCAGCTCGGAGCCCTCCTCCATAATGGTGAGGTCGGCCGAGAAATCGGTATCGAACACGTACTCAAAGCCCACGCGGCGCAGCGCGCAAGCCAGACGCTCGACGGTTGCCTCCTCGCGCGGA
>DAWBYD010000164.1:0-7869 GCA_052278285.1 Collinsella sp.
GGTCGTCAGCTGGCACACGAAGAGCCCGGCGAGGCCGACCTGGTCATCGGCGTGCCCGACTCCGGCCTGCCGCCTGCGGAGGGCTATTCGCACGAGAGCGGCATTCCCTTTGGCGAGGGCCTTATCAAGAACCGTTACGTGGGCCGTACGTTTATCGAGCCTACGCAGGAGTTGCGCGCCATGGGCGTGCGCATGAAGCTTAACCCGCTGCGCGACAACATCGAGGGCAAGCGCCTGGTCGTCATCGACGACTCCATCGTGCGCGGCACCACCATGGTGCAGCTCGTCAAGATGCTGCGCAACGCTGGCGCCAAGGAGATTCATATCCGCATCAACTCGCCCGAGGTCATCTGGCCATGCTTCTACGGTATCGATACCGACGTGCAGTCGCCGCTTATCAGCGCCAACAAGACGGTCGACGAGATTTGCGAGTATATCGGCGCCGATTCGCTGGCCTTCCTTTCGGTCGAGGGCCTGCTTAAGGTCATGCCCAAAGGCGGTTACTGCGATGCGTGCTTTACCGGCCGCTACCCCGTGGCGATTCCCGAGAGCTTTGGCCGCGACAAGTTCATGGAGGGCTTTAAGCCCCGCAACCTGGACAAGCCGCTGCATGTTGATGACGACGCCGTGGTCGAGAAATACGACGACCGCAGTTGGGAAGAGGAGCACGGCGAGGCCTAAAACCTGCCATGTAGGGACAGGTTTATTTTGGTAGGTTTTACCTGCTGTTTTGTTGATATGGCGGCGCGTGCTGTTATGGCGCGCGCCGAAATGAACGCAACTATGAGCACCGTTTGGCGCACGCGCGGCGCCACGGTAGTGGGAGAGGAAGGCTCAGATGAGCGACAGCAAGCATGTGACGTATGAGGATGCCGGCGTCGATACCGCTGAGGGCGGCCGCGCCGTCGACGCTATTAAGCAAATGGTTAAGGACACCAACCGTCCCGAGGTCATCGGCGGCATCGGTGGCTTCGGTGGCTTATTCTCGGCCGCCGCGCTTAAGGATATGGAAGACCCGATTCTGATTAGCGGTACCGACGGCGTGGGCACCAAGCTCGTGCTCGCCCAGATCATGGACCGTCACGAGACGGTGGGCCAGGACCTGGTCGCCATGTGCGTCAACGACATTTTGGCTTCGGGCGCCGAGCCGCTGTTCTTCCTGGACTACGTTGCCATCGGCCACATCGAGGCCGAGCACATGGCAAAGATCATCAAGGGCGTGGCCGACGGCTGCAAGCTCGCGGGCTGCGCGCTCGTGGGCGGCGAGATGGCCGAGCACCCCGGCGTCATGGCTCCTGCCGACTACGACCTTGCCGGATTTACCGTGGGCGTCGTCGACCGTCCCAAGATGCTCGACCCCGCGAATGTCCGTCCCGGCGACGTGATCCTGGGCCTGCCTTCCACCGGCGTGCACTCCAACGGCTACTCGCTCGTGCGTAAGGTCATTGGCGTCGACGGTATTAAGCCGGGCACGCCCGAGGCCGCCGCTAAGGCCGAGGAGCTGAGCCGTCCGCTCGAGGAACTCGGCGGCGCATCGCTGGCAGACGCCCTGTTGGCCCCCACGCGCATCTATGTCAAGCCGATTCTGGAGCTGCTGCGCGGTGGCGCTCCGGTGCACGCCATCGCCCATATCACTGGCGGCGGTATTACCGAGAACCTCAACCGCGCGCTCGCCGACGACGTCGACGCCGTGGTCACCCGCAACGGCGCCGAGATGGGTTGGGACGTTCCGCCCGTCATCACCTACGTGTCGCGCCAGGCCGAGCTCGCGCCCAACGAGGCATGCAAGACCTTCAACATGGGCGTTGGCCTGTGCCTGATCGTCGCCCCCGAGGACGAGGCTGCCGTGACCGAGGCCCTGGTCGCGCTGGGCGAGAAGCCGTTCCGCGTGGGCGAGTGCGTCGAGGGCTCCGGTAAGGTCGTGTACTCCGATGAGCGCTAACGAGCAGATGGCTGCTGCCGCGAGCCTGGGCTTTGTGCCCTACACCCGTCCGACCGGCACCGATACGGCCGAGCCGCTCAAGATCGGTGTGCTCATCAGCGGTTCGGGTACCAACCTGCAGGCGCTGATCGATCTGATCGCCGCCGGCAAGCTCAACGCTTCGATTGAGCTTGTGGTGTCGAGCCGTCCTTCGGCTAAGGGTTTGCAGCGCGCTGAGCGCGCGGGCATCCAGACGCTCACGCTGTCCAAGGATGTCTATGCCGACCCCATCGCCGCCGACGAGATCATCGCGCACGAGCTTCTCGAACGCGGCTGCGAGTATGTGGTCATGGCCGGCTACATGCGCATGGTGCACACGCCTCTGCTGGCGGCGTTTCCCAACCGCGTGGTCAACTTGCATCCGGCGCTGCTGCCGAGCTTTACCGGTGCGCATGCGATTGACGATGCCTTTGCGCGCGGCGTCAAGGTAACTGGCGTGACCGTGCATTTTGCCAACGAGATCTACGACAACGGCCCCATCATCGCTCAGCGTGCGCTGGCTGTCGATGAGGGCTGGGATGTCGACACGCTCGAGGAGCACATCCACACGATGGAGCACGTGCTGTATCCCGAGGTCGTGCAAATGCTCGCCGACGGCCGCGTCCACGTGCTGGAGAGTGGCAAGGTCGCCGTGGATCCTGTGAAATAATTACCCGCTTGTAAAGGCGGTTAGGCATATCGAAGACGCCTAACCGCCTTTTTTATTGCGCTTTATGCTGCTTGATTTAGCTGGAATTGAATAGGCTGCTCTTCTTGCCTGTCAATTACAGTAGTCGACTCTCATGTGGAATGCCGAGCTTCCGGCATGAGATTATCTGGGAAAACGACCAGAAAACTTGGCATTCGGCTTCAAATTGCGCATAATTCTATTTATCATCTATTTAACATTTTGTTATCAAAAATGAGCGCAAGGAGGCTGGCTCAATGGGTGAAGCAGATGGTATGGAGCTGATTTATTCACTCGTCGGTTATCCTGATGAAACCGAGTGGCTTGAATTTAAAGAAGGCAATAGCGATCCCGTTAGAACGGGGCGTGACATCTCGGCGCTTGCCAATGCTGCCGCTTACTGCGGCCGCGCATATGCCTATAAGATCTGGGGCGTGAGCGACGGTACGCATGAGCTTGTGGGCACCCAGTTCAACCCATATCACGCAAAGGGTAAGGGAAACCAAGAGCTTTTGATGTGGCTCAAGCTTGCGCTCTCAAACAATGCGAATTACGAGTTTGCGGTTATTGATCATGAGGCAAAGCACTTTGTGGTGCTGAAAGTGCACGCCGCGAGCGCTCAGCCGGTCTATTTTGATAAGACAGCCTACATTCGAGAGGGCTCTTCGACGGCAGAACTGGTTCCCGGTAGTGCACGAGAGGCGGAGCTGTGGCGTCGCTTACAGTCAGGGAACGCGGAGCTCGCTGTAGTTGAGAGAGATCTGACATCTCGAGATGTCGCCGAAATACTAGATGTTGATGCGTATTTTGAGTTGTGCAGATTGAGAAGACCTGTCGATTTGGACGGAGTGATGCTTGCTCTTTGTGAACAAGAGCTGATTCGTCGTCAAGATAACGGCCGATATAGTGTGACGTGCTTGGGAATGCTTCTGGTGGGAAAAAAGCTCTCTCGCTACCCGGAGCTCAGGAAACGCATGCTGCGAATCGTGCGATATGCGGGAAAAGGCAGTTTTGACATTGTCGGGGATACTGAAATCGACAAGGGCTACGCTTTGGCGCTTCCACAGGCTGAACAGCTGGTCATGTCGATGATTCCGGCTGTTGAGGCACTGGATGGCGCATTTCGACGTATTCAGACGGCTTATCCTCAAAGGGCGATTCGCGAGTTACTATCAAACGCCGTGATTCATCAAGACATTGCTGACAATACGGCGGGGCCTCTTGTTGCGATTTACGACAATCGCATTGAGTTCTCTAATCCCGGGACAACGCTTATTCCGGCAGAACGAGTGCTCAACGCCCAGCCGAAAACGCGAAATTCGATGATAGCGTCCCTCATGCGCCAAATGGATCTTTGCGAAGAAGGCGGTACAGGCTGGGATTTAATCGTAGATTCGCTCGAAAAAGCCAGCATGCCTTCACCGGTTATCAAGAGTGAGGGCGGGCTGGGAACGCTCGTGACGCTCTATTGCGACTGTCCGTATACTCGAATGAAAAAAAGTGAGCGAAAAAACGCCGTGTACTGGCATGCCTGTCTTTTGTATGCCCAAGGTGAGTCGATGAGCAATCAGTCGCTGCGAGAGCGTTTTGGACTTTCCGATGAAAAGAAAAACACGGTGGCGATGTCTCGTCTAATCAAAGAGTGCCTGGAAGAGGCATTGATAAAGGAAGAGGACGAGGACGCGGGTTCCAAATACAAAAGGTATATTCCGTATTGGGCCTAAAGACAGGGAATGAAAAGAAGGAGGCGGCTTATGTCTGGTAATAACGAAGCGCTGTTTACGCCTGAGCTGGTGTTTTTTGATTGGGAGTGTGCAACGCCGGATGAGGTGTTTGCGCGGCTCGAGGGCGAGCTTGCACCACGTGGCTACATTGCGTCCGGTTGGCTCGACGCCGTTCGCACGCGCGAGGATGCCTATCCCACGGGTCTTGCCATGCCGGCGGCAAACATTGCCATTCCGCATACCGATTCGGGATTTGTGGCCAAGCCCTATATCGCGGTAGTGAAGCCCGCCGCGCCCGTGACATTTAACGCTATGGCTGGCATGGGCGCTCCGGTGCCGGCGCAGATCGTCATCAATCTGGGCATCGCCGAGCCGGGCGGCCAGGTCGAGGCCCTGCAGGCGCTCATGAATATCTTTATGGACGCCGATGCCGCAGCCGACGTGCTCGGCCAGACCACGCCCCAGGGCATGGTCGACGCCATCCGCCGTCACTTCTAAGGTGGGGCTGAGCCGGCACTTGGGGACTGTCCCTAACTGCCGGCTGCCAGAGCTGTCCCCTTTGCACCAAAATGGTGCAGATTAACCTGTCCCCAATGCACCAAGCGTGCCGCGGGGGCTGCGTTGTGACACAATGGCGTTTGTTCGATTCGTTATGCGAAAGGCCAACTATGGCAAATAAGAAAAAGAACTCCGAGGCCGCGCCGACGCCCGAGCAGCAGGCCCGCGCTGCCTCCAGCTCTCGCAAGAAGCAGCGCAAGACGTACGTGTCTAAGACCGTCAAGATCGTTCTGGTGGTCATCGGCGTGCTGGCGATGCTGCTTTCTGTCTCGGCGATGGCGTGCTCCGGCCTTATGTCGCAGGCTGAGGACACCTCGGGCTACAAGCTGACCGGCGGTGTTGCTGCCACTATCAACGGCACCAACCTTACCGAGGACACCGTGACCAAGCAGATCATGAGCATGCGCACGTCCTACGGCTACACCAAGGATGAGGATTGGGCGCAGTATCTGGTTGACAACGACCTCACGCCCAAGAAGTACCGCAAACAGCTCATCGACTCCTACACGCAGCAGATTCTGCTTCAGCAGGCACAGAAGGAGAACGGCGTGACGGTGTCGGACGAGGAGGTCGAGAAGGCTTGGAAGGACGCGTGCAAGAGCGCGGGCGGTGCCAAGGCCTTTAAGAAGACCCTCAAGACCTACGGCTATACCGAGGACACCTACAAGGACTCGCTCAAGGAGAGTCTGGCGCAACAGAAACTCAAGGATGCCGTCGCGCCCACGAGCAAGCCCAAGGACAGCGAGATTGTCGATTACATCAACGAAAACCTGTCCAGCTACAACGACGCCCGCCGCTCGTCGAACATCCTGATCAAGGTTGATTCCGACGCTTCCGACGAGGACAAGGCTGCCGCCAAGGCCAAGGCGCAGGAGTGCCTGGACAAGATTAACTCCGGTGAGCTGAGTTTTGAGGACGCCGTTGAGCGGTACTCCGAGGACACAGGTTCCAAGGAGAAGAAGGGCGATGTGGGCTGGGATAAGCTCACCACCTTTGTCGACAGCTACCAGACGGCGCTCGAGGGACTCAACAAGGGCGACGTGAGCGAAGTCGTCGAGTCGACCTATGGCTACCACATCATCAAGTGCACCGACTACTTCCATGTCGATAATCAGGTTGATGACATCAACCAGGTGCCCAAGGACATCAAAAAGTACGTCTCCAACGTGGTGAAGACGCAAGCGGCCAGCACCGCGTACAGCGAGTGGCTGGAGCAGTACAAGAAGGATGCCGACATCACCGTCAACCCCATGCCCAAGGACGTACCCTATAACGTGAGTCTGAAGGGCGTCACCAAGAGTTCGACCGACGATTCGTCGAAGACTGAGTAACCATGGGGCGGTGCTCGCGTGAGTGCTGCCCACGCTATTAGAGAGGATTTGCAGATGCCCAACGAAGAGCTGCAGAAAGAAATGATCGCGGCCATGAAGGCCAAGGACAAGGTTCGCCTGTCCATCATTCGCCAGGTCAAGGCCGAGGTGAAGAATATCGAGGTTAACGAGCGCCGCGATGTGACCGAGGAAGACGTCAACAGCATGATCAGGCGTCTGATTAAGCAGACGAGTGAGACGCTGGAGATGTCCATTAAGGCCGGTACCGACCAGGAGCGTACCGACAACCTGACCGAGCAGGTCAAGATTCTGGAGAGCCTGCTGCCCGCGCAGGTTTCGGGCGAGGAGCTCGAGGCCCTGATCGAGCAGGTTATCGCCGAGCTGGGCGCCACGTCCAAGAAGCAGATGGGCCAGGTTATGGGTGCACTCGGCAAGGCCACCGGCGGCAACTTCGATAAGCCGGCAGCGGCAAAGATCGTCGGAGCAAAGCTTGCGTAGGGGCCGAGCGGTACATAGTTGATGTTGAGGGGGCGTGGCCGTCATGGTCGCGCCCTTTTTTGTTGGCCGATGAAGGGCGCCTTCCCTGGCTGGTCATTGGGCGCTCATTGGGGACAGACTTAAATGAGTGCCCAATGAGCAGGTACTCATTTAAGTCTGTCCCCAATGAGTGGGTGGAAGGTTGCGGGTTCTTTACGGGAATGTAGTGTGGGCTGCGGAAACGTGGTTCTTTCCGTACAATAGTTCAACTCGTGTAAACGCAGGGAAGGGACATTCATGGCAGACATGATCGAGATCAAGCATCTCAACAAGTACTTTGGCGACCTGCATGTGCTCAAAGATATCAATCTCACCGTCAAGCGCGGCGAGAAGCTCGTAATGATCGGGCCTTCCGGCTCGGGTAAGTCGACGCTCATCCGTTGCGTCGATTATCTGGAGGAGCCCACGTCGGGCGAGGTCGTCATCGACGGTACGCCGCTCACCAAAAAGAATCACCTGGAGATGGCTCGCAAGTACAGCTCCATGGTGTTTCAGCAGTTCAACCTGTATCCCAACATGACGGTGCTGGGCAACCTGACGCTCGCACCCATCAAGCTGCAAAAGAAGAGCAAGGAGGAGGCGACCGAGATCGCCATTGCCGCGCTCAAGCGCGTCGGCATGGCGCATAAGGCCGGCGAGTATCCGCAGAATCTCTCGGGCGGTCAGCAGCAGCGCATCGCCATCGCCCGCGCCCTGTGCACCAAGCAGCCTATCATCCTGTTTGACGAGCCGACCTCGGCGCTCGACCCCGAGATGGTCCAGGAGGTTCTGGACGTTATGATTGAGCTCGCGCAGGAGGACATCACCATGATCTGCGTGACGCACGAGATGGGCTTTGCGCGCCAGGTGGCCGACCGCGTCATCTTTATGGAGGACGGCCGTATCCTGGAGGAGGGTACGCCTGAGCACTTCTTCGATAACCCCGAGAACCCGCGCTGCCGCGAGTTCCTGTCCAAGATTCTGCACTAGGCGCGGTGATGGACATGACGGATATGACGAGGGCGGCCGTGTCGCGCCGTCACTTTTTGCAGCTGGCTGGCGCCGGCATGCTCGCGCTGACGGGGACCGCGC
>DAWBYD010000165.1:0-2263 GCA_052278285.1 Collinsella sp.
CGCGGCATTTTGGTCGAGGCTCAGCTTGGCGCTATGCTGGCGGACTTCCTTACACCCGACCAGTAGCTGGAAAACGTCGCCACCAAGCCCGGTGCCTCGTAGCGCGTTGAGTTTGCCGTCAAGCTGCCGGTAGACGAGGGCGATCCCGTGCTGCTGCCGATCGATTCCAAATTCCCGGGCGACGCGTACGAGCATCTGATCGACGCCCAGGAGTCGGGCGATGCGGAGGCCGTTGCCGCAGCGCGCAAGACGCTCGATATGATGGTGAAACGCGAGGCAAAGGACATCTGCGAAAAGTACCTGAGTGTGCCGGCAACGACCAACTTTGGCATCATGTTCGTGCCGTTTGAGGGCCTGTACGCCGAGGTCGTCAGCCGCCCCGGGCTTATCGAGACCCTGGGCCGCGACTATCACGTCAACGTAGCCGGTCCCAGCACCATGGCGGCCATCCTCAACAGTCTGCAGATGAGCTATCAGACGTTTAAGTTGCAAAAACGTACCGACGACGTGCTGCGCGTGCTCTCCGCCGTCAAGGCCGCGCTGCCGCGCTATCAAAAGGCGCTGCGCCGCGCCCAGCAGCAGATCGAGACCGCGGGCAAAACGGTCGAGGGCATCATCACCACGCGCACCAACGTCATGGAGCGCAAGCTCAAGGACATTGACGTGCTGGAAGATGCCGAGGAGGCCGACGAGATTTTGGGGCTTACGTCCGTGGAGCTGCTCGCAGACCAAAAAGACGAGGACTAATTGCAACAAGACGGTGGGGCGCCGGCGTAAACGCGGGTGCCCCGCTGCTTTTCGCATCGCGCTTGCCTGAAGTGCGCTTTAGTGTGCAACAATGGCGTTTCGCCCTATCAGACGCGAAAGGAAGCCCATGTCCCAGAGAAGCACCAGCCCGCTCAGCCGCTCCACCGTGCGTCGCACGCTGCAGCGTTTTTGGGACGTCACGCGCACGCAGCCGCTGATTGTCTTTCTCTCGGTGCTCTCGTCGGCGGGCTACATCTTTTTGCTGACGTTTGCCAATACCTATGTGATGGTCCTTATTGTCGACCGCGTTCAAGCCGCTCCCGTGGTGGGCGACCAGGTGTTTGAGGTCTTCGGCCCCTATATCCTGGCGCTCGTACTCGTTAACCTGGTGGGTCAGATCCTCTCCAAACTGCAAGACTACACCGTCTACAAGCTTGAGATTGCGGGCAACTATCACCTGGCGCGTCTATGCTTCGACACGCTCTCCAACCAATCCATGACATTCCATACTAGCCGCTTTGGCGGATCGCTTGTGAGCCAGACGAGCCGTTTTATGAGCGGCTACACGGGTCTGGTCGACGTGACGGTGTATTCGCTCATCCCCACCATCACCTCGGTCATCTGCACCGTGGCCGCACTCGCCCCGGTGGTGCCGACGTTTACCGTGATCCTAGTGTGCATCATGGTCGTCTACATCGCGTTTGTCTGGCTTATGTACAAGCGCATCATGCCGCTTTCAGCCGCGACGTCCGCCGCGCAGAACAAGCTGTCGGGCGTGCTGTCCGACGCGGTCACGAACATCTTGGCCGTCAAGACTTGCGGGCGCGAGGACTTTGAACGCGATCTGTTCGACGCCGCCGATCGTGCCGCGCGCGATGCCGAGACGGTCTCGATGCACGCCATGATGCAGCGCAACTTTACGACCTCGGGTCTTATCGTCATCACTATGGCCGTGGTGAGTGTGTTCGTGGCGGGCGGCAACGCGTGGTTTGGCATCTCGGCCGGCTCGCTCGTCATGATCTTTACCTACACCTATAACCTCACCATGCGCCTGAACTACGTAAGCTCCATGATGCAGCGCATCAACCGCGCGCTCGGCGATGCGGCCGAGACGACGCGCGTGCTGGACGAGCCGCGTCTGGTGGCAGACGACGAGAACGCTCCCGAGCTTAAAGTGACCGAGGGCGCGATTGATTTTGAGCACCTGAGCTTTGCGTACCGTGACGCTGCGGCGGGCGAGAGCGTGTTCGATGACCTGACACTTCATGTGGCGGCGGGCCAGCGCGTGGGCCTGGTGGGCAAATCGGGCTCGGGTAAGACGACGCTCACCAAGCTGCTGCTGCGCCTGGACGATGTTCAGGGCGGCCGCGTGCTCGTGGACGGTCAGGATGTCTCGCACTGCACGCAGCAGAGCCTGCGCCGCCAGGTTGCCTACGTGCCGCAGGAGGCGCTGCTGTTCCATCGCTCCATTCGCGAGAATATCGCCTACGGCCGCCCCGCCGCCGCCGACGCGCAG
>DAWBYD010000166.1:0-12965 GCA_052278285.1 Collinsella sp.
ATCCGCCGCAACTCGACCGTCGGCCTCTGAGCCGCATTGACCATCGACAAGGTCAACGCCCCGGCCGAGTGACAAAACGGCCCTTGATAGCCATTGACCATCCAGGGCCGTTTGAAATCAGACCTTTTGGCTGTCATCAGCACATATAGACACCAGAGAAGCAAGCTCCTCCTCAAGTTGCGGAGCAAAATACCTAAAAGAAACATGTGCTCCAATCGGTATCGACTCAATCATATTCGCAGCATTATCTGAAACACGGTACGATGCAGTTTCACCTGTCTTTAATTCCTCTATTGAGCAGACAGCGTCTTCAGCATCAATCGACCTAAGCATGCCTTTACCTTGCAACATCACATCGGCATGCCCACCAGCTATTTCCAATGAATCTGAGTTTGTCACAGACATTTCTCCGGAATCTCCGCGCGGCATCTCTTCTTTTGTTGAACAGCTCACCAATAAAGCCATCAACACCAAAGACAGGACTAAACGAATCGTCCTACTTCGAAAAAGTCGTTCCATAAGTCCACGCATAATAACTCTGATCATACTTCAGGAAGGATAAGGATGAATTCCAGCCGTCCGCTATGCCAATCATCTGCCTTGTCTCTCCAGTTTTCTTACCAGTAAGTGTGGCGTAAGCCTCCGCTGTTACAGAATGGGCTGATCCGTTGTACAAACTCGCATGTAAAACATTCGGTCTATTAGAGTTAATCTCATTTTGAATGTTCGCGATAGCCGGGGAGGAGACAGTGCGAGCGATAAGATTACTCCCTCTGCTTGCGCAGTAATTTGTAAACCCCGTTGCACAGGTTGAAATCGGCGTTCCGCCCAGAACAACACCGGGAACAGTCTGTTCTTCATCGGAAAGAGCATGGGTATTGGTGTAATTCCATATCTGCATATATTGCGAAGGGTCGCTATATAAATTGGCAATGCCATACAGTTCCGCAACGTTCGAAAAAGCTGTCACCATACAAGCATAGTGGGCGGTAAGCCTCTTAATCTCGCTTTCATCATATGACATAAACTGAGAAATGGAACGAAATCCAGATACTGTGTAATCCTGCATTTGAGTTGCGTAAATTACAACATCATTCCAGCTTGAAGGTTTATTCGATAAAACGTCAGGCCGTCCTTCTATGGAAACAGCCGGGATTGTTCTTCCGCAATTTGTTGTTATTGAACCGTCCAAAGATTGCACGCCGAATTCGAATGGATTGATCATTACGACTGGGTTATTGAAAGAATAAGGCTCGACACCAAGATCTCCTCCCCGATCCATAGGGCTGACTAAGCCGTCTCCAAAACGATATCCCGTAAGTATTTCATCATCTGAAGCATCTAAAACCAAATAGCCCGCGGCTCTATTGGATGTCACAACCGGAACAATGTAACCAAGCGGGGACCCATCAACGTCTACAAAAGGAATAGGGTCAGAAGGCGTATACGAAGAGCCAAGGAGTCCCTTTATATATTTATCGGCAAGCTCTTGCGCAATTTCAGAAGTAAATTGTATCTGCTCACCATCAATATTGCCCGTCGAAGCAAAAACCTCTTTCGGACGTGCGGCTAAGGCGACAATTGAAGACGCGACAAGTTGCAGAAAACGACGACGCGAAAGCATATGTTCTTCTTTCTAGAGGAGCGACTTATAAGATACTCCTATTCTATAACCTTTTTTGTAACGTTACAGCACTGGTTATATTTCAATTCGATTCGCTTATGTCCTTGTAACCCAATACGTCTTTACGTTTTAAACGGAATTAGAAAATCACTCATAGCAAAAACGGGCTTTAATCCCAAAGAGATAACTTTGATTATGAATCAAACCAGCAGCCAGGGCATAGCTGCAGTGCAATTGCTACAAGAAAGGCCGCCCTTGCTGGCGGCCTTTCTACTTGCTACTAGTCGCGCGTCAGCTTACGGTGGATACGATGCGGCTGGGCCGCGTCCTCGCCCAGGCGCTCGATGCGGTTGGCCTGATAGGCCTCGAAGTTGCCCTCGAACCAATACCAATTGCCCGGGTTCTCGTCGGTGCCTTCCCACGCCAGAATGTGCGTGGCGACGCGGTCCAGGAACATACGGTCATGGCTAATGACCACCGAGCAGCCCGGGAACTCGAGCAGCGCCGCTTCGAGCGAGGACAGCGTCTCGACGTCGAGGTCGTTCGTAGGCTCGTCGAGGAGCAGCAGGTTGCCGCCCTGCTTGAGCGTGAGCGCCAGGTTCAGACGGTTGCGCTCGCCACCGGAAAGTACGCCAGCGCGCTTCTGCTGGTCCTGGCCCTTAAAGCCAAAGCTCGCCACATAAGCGCGGCTCGGAACCTCGGTCTCGCCGACCATCATGTGGTCCAGGCCGTCCGAGACGACCTCCCATAGGTTCTTATCGGGGTCGATGCCGGAACGGTTCTGGTCGACATAGGAGATCTTGACGGTCTCGCCCACCTCGAGCTCGCCCGAAGTCAGCGGCTCCAGACCCACAATCGTCTTGAACAGCGTGGTCTTACCGACACCGTTGGGGCCGATGACGCCCACGATGCCGTTGCGCGGCAGGGTGAACGAAAGGTCATCGATGAGCACACGACCGTCGAACTCCTTGTGCAGGTGATGGGCCTCGAGCACCTTGTTGCCCAGACGCGGGCCCACAGGGATGCGGATGTCGGTCCAGTCGAGCTTCTGGCTTGCGCGGGCCTCGGCCTCCATCTCCTCGTAGCGAGCCAGACGGGCCTTGTTCTTGGCCTGGCGAGCCTTGGGCGAGCTGCGTACCCACTCGAGCTCGGCCTCCATGCGCTTGGCGAGCTTGGCGTCGCGGTTGCCCTGCGCCTCGATACGGGCGGCCTTGGTCTCCAGATACGTGGAGTAGTTGCCCTTGTAGGGATAGAGGTGACCGCGGTCGACCTCGCAGATCCACTCGGCAACGTTATCCAGGAAGTAGCGATCGTGTGTGACGGCCAGCACCGCGCCCTGGTAGTTGTGCAGGAAGTGCTCGAGCCACAGGATCGACTCGGCATCCAGGTGGTTCGTGGGCTCGTCGAGCAGCAGCAGGTCGGGAGCCTCGAGCAGCAGCTTGCACAGGGCCACACGACGGCGCTCGCCGCCAGAGAGCACGTTGACCGGCATGTCGGAATCGGGCAGCTGCAGGGCGTCCATGGCCTGGCCGAGCTTGGAATCGATATCCCAGCCGTCGGCGGCGTCGATCTCGTCCTGGAGCTTGCCCATCTCGGCCATGAGGGCGTCCATGTCGCAATCCGGGTCGCACATCTCCTCGCCGATCTTATTGAAGCGATCGACCTTGGCGATCATGTCGCCAAATGCCATGCGCACGTTCTCGATGACGGTCTTGTCGTCGTCGAGCGGCGGCTCCTGCTGCAGGATACCCACGGTGTAGCCGGGGGTAAGCCTGGCATCGCCGTTGGAGACCTCCTCGATGCCGGCCATGATCTTGAGCAGGGTCGACTTGCCCATACCGTTGGGGCCCACGACGCCGATCTTGGCACCGGGGTAGAAGCTCAGGGTCACGTCGTCAAGGATTACCTTGTCGCCATGGGCCTTGCGAGCCTGATACATCTGGTAGATGAACTCTGCCATTTGCCTGTTTTATCCTTTCTACCTGCTGTTTCTCTATTCTTGATTCGCTTTAGTGGAAACGAAATGAGGAAACCAGCTCTGAAACTTAACGAAAAAAGGGGCATGGTTGCCCATACCCCCTAATACTACCTGGGAAAAGTCCCCCGGAACATACTATGAACTGCGTACGCTAGTTTTCCGCAACCTTAACGAGCGGCTCGCTGCGATTTGCGCCACAGCAGATACGAGTAGACGTAGATGGCTCCGACCGAAGCAAACGCCAGAACCGCAATCACCGCGGCGACGACTTCACTCGAAAGCACCGCACCTGCCACGCCCATCACAATCAGGCCAATACCCAGCACCATAAAGCAGGCGCCGCCAAAACGCTGCGTACGGCGCCAGTTCTCGGGATCGGCAAGCGCCCAAGGTGTCTTGATACCGAGCGTATAGTTCTGCTTCACACGCGGCAAGTAGTTGCCTACGCCGATGAACAGCAAACCGACAACACCGGAAATCAGCACGTTAACCGAACCGACCGCCGGCACCACGCCCCAGACCGTAAGCTCTCCCAGCCAGCTTATGGCGCACATGAACAAGGTGAAGGCGATTACGAAGCCCTGATAGAACTTGCCCGAGGTTCGATATGCCTCACCTTTGGGGTCGATGCGCGGCACCACGCAGAACATTGCGAGAAGCGCCAGAGGCAGCACGCCGAGCGCGGAGGCCATCCAGCTAGGACCCCAACCGTCGACGGCGCCGTTCGCGCCCCAGTGCGTGGGAATCTGCGCAGGCAAGCTCGGCATCACCATGAGGTGCGCTACGACATTGGCGACGCACAGAGCGACCAGCACAATCCACACGCGCGACGATACCCCCGTGGGGTGAATGCCCTTGTTTTCGTTATTCATCCTTATCACCTTCCGTGTTTGTAAAGCCCATAAACCAGCCAATTAAATCCTGCATGACGGTGGTGTTTAAGCTGTATACGATGTTTTGGCCATGGCGCTCGTCGGTCACCAACCCGGCGTTTTTGAGCGTCGCCAAGTGATGGCTTAGCGACGGCTTACTGATATCGAAATGCTCGGCAAGCTCCCCCGCCGTGCAATTGCCCTCGCGCAGCAACTCCAAAATGCGCCGTCGCGTTGGATCGGCAAGCGCCTTAAAACCCTCTCCCGGCATAAGACCTCCTCTCATCATCTCTCATGACGCGCACACTATACTCGATATTTAGATGTTTGTCTAACTATCTAATCTTGTACTCAAAAAAAATAGCCGCCTCCGCGTAATGCGAAGACGGCCACTTCTCACGCTACAAACGTGTTTGGGAGTTGGCCAACCCGCTGCAACGGGTGCCATCTGCTTCATCTTATGCGAACCCCGATCCCATTTCAACAAGCCCAAGGGCTCAAATGGAATCGCGATAACACCTATAATGGCAATAGCTAAAACACGATTCGCTTCCCCATCGGAGGATGTCTATGACCGAAACCGCTGCCGCCCTCGTCGAGACACGCGACACCAAGCTCGAGATCATCATGGGCCGCGAGGCACTCGATAAGCTCGCCGATGCTACGGTGCTGGTGCTCGGCTGCGGAGGCGTGGGCTCCAACTGCTGCGAGGCACTCGCCCGCGGCGGCATCGGTCATTTCGTCATTCTGGACAAGGACATCATCGCGCCCAGCAATATCAATCGCCAGGCCATCGCCTTTCACAGCACCATCGGCAAGCGCAAGGTCGATGTTATGGAAGCCATGATCCACGACATCAATCCCGCCGCCACCGTCATCAAGCGAACTGAATACTTGCTGAGCGACAACATCGATGATTTCTTCGCAAGCGTTTTGGAGCAGACGGACGGCAAGCTCGACTACGTCGTCGACGCCATCGACACCATCTCGGCCAAGCTCACCATTGCCAAATATGCTCAGGACCGCGACATTCGTTTGGTTAGCTCCATGGGCGGGGCCAACAAACTCCATCCCGAGTGCCTCCGCTTTGCCGACATTTTCGATACGGTACGTGACCCCATGAGTCGCATCATGCGCAAAGAATGTAAGAAGCGCGGAATCAAGAGCCTGCGTGTTCTATTTAGCTGCGAGGAATCGGTTAAGACCCAACCCCGCGACCCGTCCAACATCCACGAGCGTACCGAGTTGGGTACCGCCAGCTTTATGCCGCCCATCATGGGTCAGATGATTGCCGGCGAGGTTATCCGCCAGATCAGCGGGCGCGGCACCGAGCGCGTACGCGCCGATGGCCAGCGCCTGGACTAGCAGGATGTCCTGCGATGGAACCGCAATTCTTTGACACGCATTGTCATCTTGATTTGATGCTCGGCCCCGATGCTGCAGCCAGTGAGTCGGCGGCGTTGGGTCTGGGACTCTTTGACTGCGGGGTCGACCCACGCGACTTTTCGGCCGCAAACGAGCGCGCCCGTCGCCTACCAGGCACCATCGCCGGCGTTGGGCTTCACCCCTGGTGGCGCGCCGACGGCCGCTGCGGTCCCGCCGAAGTCAACCTGCTTTGCGAGTTTGCTGCCCAAGAGCGCTACATCGGCGAAGTCGGACTTGACTTTTCCGCTCGTTTTGCCTTAAGTGAGCCGCTACAAATACAGGCATTTGACTGGCTCTGCGATACACTCGTGCAGCATCCTCTTACCGGGCGAGTGATATCAATTCACGCCGTTCGTTCAGCAGGAGCCGTACTGGACGTCCTCGAATCGCATGGACTACTCATCTCAAACCCCGACTCCCCCGCTATCATCTTCCACTGGTTTAGCGGTACTTCGGACGAACTCGTCCGCGCGCGTAATGCGGGCTGTTATTTTTCCGTGAACGAGCGGATGCTCGCCACCAAGCGCGGTCGCGAATACGCCCGACAGATTCCACTCGATCGTTTACTGCTCGAGACCGATGCGCCGGCGGAGGCAAACACAGAAACAAGCGCACAGTCGCTCATCAGATCGCTCACAAGGACCTCGATGCGCATTGCCTCACTCAAAAACTGTGACGCTAAGCACATTGAGTCGGCAGTTTTAGCAAATGCGCGCTCTGTATTTGACCTTCGCTAACCCCTGTGGGCAAAAAATGCCAAATATGAGTACTGCTACCGGAATGGATACATTACTTTTAACTTCCCAACCGCCAGAATAATCCTCGATTGTCCGCTAATTAAAGCTTTTACAGTCATTCATCCTGCGTTTTCGCAAATCTTAAACCCCTCCAGACGCTCAAATCACATCTGAAGGGGTTGATTTTGCTGCGACTAAATTAGTCACAGTACTCATATTTGGCATTTTTTGCACACCGAGTCCCGGGGAGGCACCCGCACCTCCCCGGGACCGCTCGGCTATTCGACGATTGGTGCTCCGTGGCCCCAAGAACCTTCCATGCCGCACACGGTCGAAGCAAACCCAGCAGCAAAGTCGAGCGCGCGCTCGATGGCCTCGGCGCCATCCTCACCACGCTTGACGGAATCGAGATAGCACATCAAAAACGAGGTGAGGAACGAGTCGCCCGCCCCCATGGTGTCCTTCATGTCCGTTACCGGTTTAGCCAGCTGGCGGTAATAACGCTCGCCGTCGTAAGCAATGCAGCCCTCGGCGCCCGCCGTAGCCGACACAAAACGCGGACCCAGGCCCTTCACCCATGCCAGACGCTCGCGAATCTCGTCCTCACTCGCAACATCCGCCGCACTAAAGAAAGCGAAATCGACGTAGGGCGCAATCTGCTCGTAGTACTCGTCGGTAGAGTCGTCTGAAAAGTCAAAAGAGACCGTGACGCCCGCAGCCTTCAACTTGGGCAGCTCGCGCTCGGTAAAGCAATAGTTTCCCGAATGAACCACATCGAACTGCTTCATGTACGAAAGGTCAAAGCGATCGAGGACATAGCGCGCATCGCCACGGATACCGCCCTCGTTGGAGCCGAGGAAGACACGGTCACCGTCAACGACGGTCACGCGAGCCGCTCCGTTCTCGCCAATCATCTGCTCGCACTTGTCAAGCTCGATACCCTCATCCTCGAGGCTTGCAATGACATGCTCGGCAGCGGCGTCATTGCCAAAAATGCCCATGTATGCAGAACGTGCGGCACCGCATTTCTTGGCATAAACGGCGAAGTTAACCGCGTTGCCGCCAGGATACATGGTGTGGATATGCTCGTAGCGATCGACGACGTTGTCGCCAAATCCGAGCGCGTTAACGTTAAATGCCATGGCCTTTGCCCCTTCTAGTACTCGACAACACCCATATAGCGACGGAAATCGGGATCGTGATCAAACACCTTGCCGCGTGCAGCACGCAGCTCGCAGTTCATGGCGTAGAACAGCACCGGGTCCAGATAGGCACGGACGCTCGCCGGCACGGCTTCCATACCGTACTCCTTGGCATCGAGCACCATCAGCGTATCGGTATGCGTCTTAAGGAACGCCAGGGCGCGCTCGTCCATGGCACGGCACTCGCTGGAGCCCATCTGCAGGAAGTAAAAAACGCCATCCTGAGTAGCCTCGAAGGGGCCATGGAAGTACTCGGCAGAGTGGATGTAGCTGCAGTGCTGCCACTGCATCTCCATAAGAGAGCAGATAGCGAAACCGTAGGTCTGGCTAAAGTTGGGACCGCTGCCCAGAATGTAGAAGAACTCGTGCTCCTGGCAAAGCTTGGCAAAACGATCGCCCAGCTCGGCATTTACCTTCTCGCGTGCCGGGGGAAGAATCTTATCCATCTCGGCGATACCGGCATACATATCGGCAAGATCGGCGTCGCCCTCCTGCTGATCGAGCAGCTCGGCCGCAAGCGACAGCGAAATGCCAGCGGGGACCTCGGCCTGCGGCACGCCCTCGCCCCACGGGTAGACCCACGTGGTCCACTTGCCGGAGTCAATCTTGGATCCAGCGTTGTCGGTCTGGGCGATCACCGTAGCGCCGGCAGCAAGGGCAATCTCGCAGCCCTCGACGACCTCGGGGGTGTTGCCGCTGTGGCTACAAGCGATGACCAGGGACTTCTCGCCCAGACGACGCGGACGCATGATATCGAACTCGCGAGCCGTATAGATATACGAAGTGAAGGTGGTTGCCTCGCGCTGCAGAAGCTCATGAGCCGGGATCAAATCGATCATGGAGCCACCGCAAGCAATCCAGTAGACGCTGTCGAACTTGCCCTTCTCGGCAATTGCCTCTTTGATCAGATCGTGTGCGTTCATATCCAGTTCCTTTCTTGTTTGGCCCGCAATCAATGACGTTGGTTGCGTGGCCGATGGTTGTTTTAGTCAATCAGATATTTCTCGAATGCGGCCATGTTCTTGGCATCTGCCGCCGCCGGATCATCGTAGTAACGACCGTCCGTGATTTCCTGGCCCAGCATGCCGTCGAAACCATGGGCGTTGAGCGTGGCGACGAAGGCGTCCATATCGTGCTTGCCATCGCCCCACACCAGATGGCCATACGGGTCACCGTCGATAAAGTGCATCTCGTGAATTGCCCCATCACCAAAGGCGGCAAACCAGTCCTCGAGCGTCTCGCCTGCAACGCCCATCGCGGTTGTATCAACCATGGGCTGTAAGTACGGGCTCGCGACCTCGTCAATCATGCGCTTCGCATCGGAAACCGTCGTCACAAGGTTGCTCTCCTCGGGACGCAGGCTTTCCATCGTAAGCACCAGACCGTGCTCGCCGGCATACTCCGCCAGAATGGACAAGTGCTCGCGGCTGCGCTTCCAGGCTTCCTCGCGGTCCTCGTCCCAGTCGCCCCAGCCCGAGTTGATGGACATGCGGTCGCACCCAAGTACCTCGGCAAGCTCAATGCCGTGCTTAAAGTACGCCAGGCTGCGCTGCTCATGCAGCGGTTTGCGTGCGCAATACTGCCAAGGATAGACAACATTCTCGGGGCACAGAGTACGATACCTAAGCCCACGGTCTGCAGCCTTTTTCGCCAGGACCTCAGCCTCAAAGTAGCCCGTGTGGTCGAGCGTCACATGCGGCTCTGCACACCACAGCTCAATGGACTCAAAGCCCAAGCGCTGCTGCACATCAAGGAAGTAATCGAGCGACCACATGATGTAGTGGATATTCATGCCCGCAATCTGTTCGCGGCGCAGCGTCGGCTTGGATTCAGACATCCTATGCCTCCTTATTTCGATCGAACACGATTTGTCCGTCCGACATCGTCATATCAACCGAAAGATCGCGTGCGTCGCGATAATCGAGGTCGAACACATCCCGATCGAGCACGCAGATATCGGCAAGCTTGCCGACCTCGAGCGTACCCAGCTCGTCTTCGCGCATCAGATCGTACGCGCCCCCGGCAGTCCAAGCACGCAAGAGCTCGACAAGCGTCAGCGCGTTGGCCTCATTCATGGGCAGTCCATCGTCGAAGTATCCGCCGCACGCACTGTAGATTGACTCGCCCAGGCTCGGAATCAGCAGCGGCAAATCCGTACCACAGCACACCGTGCATCCGGAATTTTCCATGCCGCGGCGATTCCAGCTGTGCAAAAGTCGCGTCTCGCCAATTTGTCGACGCATCATCGACAGGCAATCCTCGCGCCGGTCCAGCGTCAGAATCTGCGGATAGACCTCGCAAATTCCACCTAACTTGCCAAACTCGACAAGATCGGTCGGGTCAGAGTTCTCGAGATCGGTAATCGCATGGCGGCGAAGCATCCGTCCATGCTCGTCTCGAGGCAGCGAGGCATAGAGCGCCACGGTGCGACGAACGGCGCCATCGCCCTGGCAATGCAAAGAATATCGGAAGCCGTCAGCATCAATTGCACGCAGCTCGTTCTCAATCAGATCCCACTCTGGCTCCTCGACAACCGTCTTGCCGGCAGCGCCTGCATCGGCCGTGTCCTCATAGGGGTCTATCATCTCTGCAAGCCCCACCCATACGCCGCGATCGGTCATACGGTTGAAGCCAGAAAAACGAACGAACGGTCCCCGAAAGCGCTCTCGCGCCTCGCGGGCATATGCCAGATTTGCACCGGCACCCACCGGCTGCGACATCATAGAGACGCGAACCGTCAGCTCGCCAGATTCCTCACGGCGAGCCATTTCGTCGGCAAAGCCGTAGTAGTCATCAAACGCCATCTCCTTGATGGCGGTAACGCCGCGCTCGTTGAGCATGCTCATGTAGTCCGAATACCCCGCACGCACCTCGGGCAGCGCGAGGAAATCGCTCATTATACGCCAGATCTTCTCGGCATAGCATGCCTGAGGTGTAAAGCCATATCGCGCACTGGCGGCAGCATTGAGAACGCAGGTCTCCGCACCCGGTGTAAAGCAGACGACGGGGATATCGCCAAAACAATCATCAAACACAGCCGCCGTATTTGCGTTCTCGGCATCCGATGCCAACGTTTCGGGTAGGTTGTGGCCAAAAGCCGCCGCGCAATCCGGATGATCTTCTTTCCATGCACGCAAGAGCGACACGGCCTCTTTGGCATCAGCGATGCCGGACAGATCAGACCCCAACGTCCGCAGCGCCCAACCTGTATAGAAGGTATGCACATCGATCAGGCCAGGCATGACAGTGCGGTCGCCCAGGTCAACTACCTCGTCCGCCTGGGTCAAATACGAAGTTGCCTCACACTTGGTGCCAACCGCCTCAATTCGATTGCCACGGACCGCTACGAAACCTTCAAACGGCAGGTCCCCCGTACCGGTAAAGACGCTCTTAGACGTCAGGACCGTTAAACGATCAGACATCACAACCACCTACACCGGAAGCATGCCAGAGATTGCCGTTACGATCAGGCCAAAGACGACCATGAAAATGAAGAACTTCCAAATGGTCTTCCACCATTGACCAAACGAGATCTTTGCCACGGCAAGGCCGGCAACCGTCATGCCCGCCACGGGACTGATGGTGTTAATGGTCTGATTAGCAAACTGGAGCGCGGTAACAGCGGCTTCGGGATTGAGGCCCATAAGCTCGGTCAGCGGACCCATGACGGGCATGGTGAGCGCCGCAAGTCCAGAGCTCGAGGGAACCAGCAAAGAGAGCAGGCCAAGGACGATATACATAAACGTGGTGTAGACGGCGGCGGGTGCACCGGCGAGCGCAGTAGCGAGCGCCTGGAGGATGGTGTCGATGATCATGCCACCCTCTGCAATGACCAAGATGCCGCGAGCGATACCGATAACAATGGCGGCGTACGCAAAGTCGGCAATGCCTTTAACGAACTCCTCGGCGATCGTCTGCTGGTCAAGGCCGCCCAAGATACCGGCAAGCAAGCCCATGCCAAGGAACACGGCGGAAATCTCATTCATGTACCAGCCCTGGGTAACAAGACCCCAGACGATAATGCCCATACCGCAGGCAAAATCGATAAGCACGAGCTTCTGACGGGTAGTGAACTCTTCCTCGATGGAGGCATCGGTCACGGAAAACTCAACACGCTTGAGCTTATCGTCCTCGTACGTAATGGACGACTCGGGATTTTTCTTGACGCGCATGGCGTAGCGCATGGCCCATGCGATACCGACGGCAGTGAAGATGACCCAAGAAACGGCGCGCAGCCACAGTTGCGGATTACCCTCGATGCCAATGATGCCCTGGGCGATCAAAACATTAAACGGGTCGATGGTCGAAGCACAATATCCCAGGTTTGGACCAAGGAAGCAGATGATGAATGCCGTCATCGAGTCATAACCGATACCCATCATGATGGGAATGAAGATGGCGTAGAACGGCAGGGCTTCCTCAGACATACCAAACGTAGTGCCGCAAATAGACAGCAACGTCATCGTGATGGGAATGATGAGGATATCCTTGTTCTTGAGCTTTTTAATCACACGGCTCATGCCGGCATTCAAAGCGTTGGTCTTGGTGATGATTGCGAACGATCCGCCAATCAATAAGACGAACGCAACGACGTCGGCAGCCTCTTGGATACCCTTGGTGGGCGCTTGCAGGACCGCGAAGATATCCTGGCCCAGATTGATGGTCTCGCCGGTCTCTGAATCGGTGTAGTTCTTATCGACCTGTTCATAGGTTCCAGCAACGGCGACTTCACGCTCGCCCGCCGCTGTTGAAATCGTCTTGCGCTGATACTGACCAGAGGGAACGATCCAAGTCAGAACCGCAAAGACAACGATCAGCAAGAACATGATCGTATAGACATGCGGTAATTTGAACTTAAAACGTCTGTTTGTCTTCTTCGCCTTCGTATCTGACATAGATACCTCCAAAGAACTCGAGACTGCATCACATCTCGTTTCAACGCCTGCGCAAGGCAAACGTTCTATGACGTTCTATATATTACCAGCAGCTTTTCCCGTCATCAAGATAATTTCAAACTGATTCCTTGATTATCGACTTTATCCGAACACCTCCCACATTCATCCGCACATGTGCGGATGAATGTGGGAACCCGATACCCTGAGGGCCGGATCGGCCGGCCCCGGGAGA
>DAWBYD010000167.1:0-2153 GCA_052278285.1 Collinsella sp.
CGACGCTGCGCGGGCCGCATTTGGACAATCTGACGTTCAACTTCAAGGGCGCGACCAGAAGGGCAGCGCCCTTTCGTTTCACGTCACCTTGTCTCAAATGCGGCCCGCGCGCTGGCGTTGCCAAAACATCGGCGTTGCCGTGGTAGTCATTGGGGGCAAGGTCGCTGTAGGAGATGGCGATTGCCACATGGTCGGGGCCCGAGGCGAGCGCCGTGCACACCTGGGGTTCGATATTGTCGTGGCACGTCGCGCTTTTACCGGCGGAGAACAGGCGATCGCGGAACATTCCCGCTGGATAGAGATTGTGCGAGCCCGTGTAGATGTCGACCTGTCGGGCGTTCGCGATGAGTTTGGTGGCGTGGTCGAGCTGCGTGGGGTCGAGCAGCTCCTGCGTCTCGGCCAGCGTGTTCTGGTAGAGCCCCTCCATGCGCTCCATGACCTGCGCAGGCGATACTCGGCTTATCGACCCGCGATGCAAAGGAGATGCTCATCCCACGAGCACTACCGGGAAGGGCTTGCGATTCGAGCCCTCGCCTTAGTATTTTGGCCATTTGGCACTATAATCACCATAGGCATGCGCAAAACGTTGCGCTTAATCAAGAGGAGAAAACGTATGGGTCTGTTTGACATGTTCAAGAAGAAGGCTGAGCCCGCGGCAGCTGCTGCTCCGGCCTCCATCTCTGCTTCTGCCGGCGCCGACGTGCTGTGCTCGCCTGTCAAGGGCAAGGTCATCAAGATGGCCGACGTGCCCGATCCCGTCTTTGGCGGCGAGGTCCTGGGCAAGGGCTGCGCCGTGTGGCCCGAGGACGACCTGGGCTACGCTCCCTGCGACGGCAAGGTGACCGTCACCATGGGTCCCGCCGTGGGCCTGCAGTCCGATAGCGGCATCGAGGTTCTGGTGCACGTCGGTGTCGATACCGTCAACATGAACGGCGACGGCTTCGAGGGCTTCGTCAAGGCCGACGACGTCGTGAAGGCTGGCCAGCCCATACTCAAGATCGACCGCGCCAAGATCGCCGCTGCCGGTTACAAGGACTGCGTCGTCGTGGCTGTGTCCAACACCGCCGAGTTTGCCGATGTCGAGCTCGCCGTTGAGGCTGAGTCCGCCGTCGCCGCCGGCGATGCCATCGTCAAGGTCGTCCGCAAGTAAGCTGTAACGTCCAGAGGATGTTTTAGGGTGGTTGGATTGTCCGGCCACCCTTTTTATTAGACCGGGTGCACGCGTTTATTGTACGTTGGGCAAGTCTACAGACCGTTCGGATACTAAAACGAACCGACCGCGCCTTCGTACTGCCGAGGGTGTTCATAAGTGGATACTATGGGCTTACCTTATTACAACGTGCGCCGTGTCTGGGAAGCGCGGTGCCGCTCATTGGGAGGAACAACATGAAAAAGAAGCTGCTGCTTGCGCCCCTCATGGCCGTCTTGGTTGCGTGCGTGGTCCTGCTTTCCGGCTGCGGAGGCCCTTCGGTCGAGGAGCTCATCACCAAGGACCTTACGACTCAGTTTGATGAGGTTAAGAATGGCGGAGACGATTTCCTCGCCGGTCTGGAAGAGGCTTCGGGCGACGAGTTCGAGCAGCTGGGCATCGATCCCAAGGAGTATGCCAAGAGCTATCTCGAGGGCTTTGACTACAAGATCGGCGACGTGACGGTCGACGAGGACAAGGGCACCGCAACTGCCGAGGTCACCATTACCTGCAAGTCCATGAACCAGATCGTTGAGGATTTTGCCACCCAGTACCAGGAGAAGGTCGCCGCGCTCGATTCGATGCCTTCCGATGACGAGTTGTACAAGATGGCCGGTCAGGTTATGGTCGATGTGACCAAGGCTGCTAAGACCAAGGACACCACGGTCACCTTCAAGTACACCGCCAATGACGACGGCGAGTGGTCTGCTGACGATTCCGCAACCAACGAGATGATGAATGCGATGATGAACTAGGGGGTTACGCGGTTCTACGAACCGCGTAACCAGTTGACGCTGCGCGCCGCCCAGGACGATAATTTGTCATTCAAAGGGCGAGGCATGACAAGAAGGTCTATGCCTCGCCCTTTTCATGCCAACTTGTTCGTCCTGGACGTCGCTCGCTGTCCGTCCTCTACCTGCGACGTTGCCATTGCTGGGTAGTCATTGGGGACGTTCTTAAATGA
>DAWBYD010000168.1:0-2163 GCA_052278285.1 Collinsella sp.
CACCACAAAGGTGCCTGTCCCCTTTGTGGTGGTTTTGGCGCGGTTGGGTTAGTTGAGGGCGGCTTGGGCTAGGCGGGCTTCGGCGGCCTCCTCGGTGACGCCCAAGGCCACGGCGAACTCCTCGATGGAGCGGCGCTTGGCTTCCTTGAGTACGCGCATGTAGTAGGAGCTGGGCTTTTTATCAGCTTCCTCGGCCTGGCGAATGCGGTACATCATGGTCTTTGCCACGCGGACCGTCTCGGGCGCGCCCAGCTTGAGCTGCTGCTTAAAGTGCGTCTCCTCAAGCGAGCTGTTGCGCTCGGTAAAGGTGTCGCACTCCAGCTCGTCATAGTGGCTCAGCAGGTGCTCGGCATCTTGCTGCGAGATGGCGGCGTGCAAACGGTCGGCCTGCGCCACGGGGTACATGAGGATCGTCTGCGCATGTCCCTGCTTGGTCTCGAGCAGCAGCATGGGCTGCGGTGTGTCGTCCCTAAAACCGACGACGGTGCAGACTCCCTGGCCCGGATGAATGACGTGTTGACCGATTGAGAACATGCTACCTCCAACTTATACGAATTTACGTATGTCTAGAATAACACGCTGACGTGCGCAAACCCTTACTTTATGCAGGAAAAGCACACAACTCTGATAGGTAAGAGTATTCGATAACAGACGCAGCTCATTCACACCTTTATGCATTTTCAACGCCTGCATAATCTGCAGGCAGACTGGCATCTTTGAGTGACTCCATACAAGCTGTAGTCATTTTTGTGCATATGCAATATCTATTAGCTTTACCCTGCGACAGTGCCCGTCGCTTGTGATAGAGTGCTACAAACTCTGGCTTTTGCCCTACGAGTGACCAAGAGCTCGGGGGCTTTAACACAAGGAGGATCTATGCCCGAGAAGATTGAAGAGCTGGTACGCGCTGCGCTTGCTGCGGCCCAGGAGGCCGGCGACCTTTCCGCATTTGAACTTGACGATTGCGCTATCGAGCGACCGGCTGACACTTCTCATGGCGAGTGGACCTCTACCATGGCCCTGAAGTCCGCCAAGCTGGCCCACTGCGCCCCGCGCAAGATCGCCGAGGCCATCGTTGCCCATATGCCCGAGGACCCCGCGATCGAGAAGGTCGAGATCGCAGGCCCCGGCTTCATCAACTTCTACCTCTCCGTTGCCGTCAAGAATGCCATCTTTGGCGAGGCTCGCGAGAAGGGTATGGACTTCGCTAAGTCCAACGTCGGTGGTGGCCTGAAGACCCAGGTCGAGTTCGTTTCCGCTAACCCCGTCGGCCCCATGCACATCGGCCACGGCCGCTGGGCCGCGCTGGGCGACTCACTCTGCCGTGTTATGGACCACGCCGGTTACGACATCCAGCGTGAGTTCTACATCAACGACCACGGCTCTCAGATGAACACCTTCGGCAACTCCATCAGCACGCGCTATATGCAGCTTGCCGACATCATCGCCAAGCAGGGCGTGGATATCGACGAGGCTCACAAGCTGCTGATTGCCGACCGCGACGCCTTCGTTGCCGACGAGAATGACGAGCATCCCGAGACTCATCCGTACCAGGATAACTTTGCCGAGACCCTTGGCAAGGACTCCTATGGCGGCGACTACATCATCGACGAGGCCGCCGAGTTCTGGCGCACTGACGGCGATAAGTGGGTCAACGCCGATCCTCAGGAGCGTATGGAGAGCTTCCGCGAGCGCGGCTATGTAAAGATGGTCGACAACATGCGCGACCTTTGCCATGCCGTTAACTGCGACTTCGATCGTTGGTTCTCCGAGCGCTCACTGTATGTGAAGGACACTGAGGGCGAGCCCGCCGGCACCTCCGCCGTCGACCGCGCTTTTGAGAAGCTCGACAAGATGGGCTACCTCTACACCAAGGACGGCGCCCTGTGGTTCCGCTCCACCGACCTGGGCGATGACAAGGACCGCGTCCTGATCAAGTCCGACGGCGAGTACACCTACTTCGCCTCCGACGTTGCCTATCACTGGGATAAGTTCCAGCGCGTCGACCACGTCATCGACATCTGGGGTGCCGACCACCACGGCTACATCGAGCGCGTCCGCTGCGTCTGCGACGCTCTTGGCTATCCCGGCAAGTTTGAGGTTCTGCTGGGCCAGCTCGTCAACCTGCTGCGCAACGGCAAGCCCGTCCGTATGTCCAAGCGC
>DAWBYD010000169.1:0-4039 GCA_052278285.1 Collinsella sp.
AACGGCCTCACCCGCAGCGCTTGGTTTATGGCCGACGATGCCACCGATTACATCCTAGATGCCGCCGATAACAACGAGCGCGTCGACGTCCTTTCCATCGACCCGCCGCGCGCCGGTTCTACCCCCGAGTTCCTCGAGGCTGCCTGCGCGCTTAAGCCGCGCCGCATCACCTATATCAGCTGCAACCCCGTAACTCAAGAGCGCGACCTGCATCAGCTCCTCGACGGAGGCTATTGCCTGCTCAAGATCACGCCCGTCGACATGTTCCCTCACACCGACCACACCGAAACCGTAGCGGTCCTCGAACGCCGCTAACCGACCTCAGTAGATTTTTGGGACAAGAAAGGGGGCGACCCGCCTGGGCCGCCCCCTTCGCTTGGTTTATAAACTCCGCTACATCCCATTGCGCAGATCGCACACGCCGGCTGCCGCCATCTCGCGCAGCAGCGTCTCGCGGTCGCGCGTCACGATCAAATCTAGCGGGAAGTGAATCTCGTCGAGCATCTTGCGCGCGTGATCGAGCTTGCCAATGGCCATGCCAATGTGGGCATCGGTTGACACGCCAATGCCCACGCCCAGCTCGGCGCAGCGCTCGGCGATCTTGCGGCATACGGCCCAATGCTCAGTGTCGACACCGTGTTCAAGACTATGGTTGTTGATCTCGATAATCTTGTGCTTGGCCTTAGCTGCCAACAGCACCTCGTCGATATCGAACGGCACGCCCGAACGCCCCGTGTGACCCAGCATGAACACCTTGGGGTACTCCAGGGCATTGATATACATCTCGGTCGTCTGGGCCAGCGTCGCGCCTTCAGCAATCTGCGGATTATGCACGCTCGCAACCAAATAATCCAAATTTCGCGTAACCAAATCGAACAGCGAATGCTGACGGCTGTACGAATCACCGGCAATATCGAGCGTGACAGGAGTGTCCTCGCCAAACAGGCTTCCGTCCAGCGAAACGATATCGGCCTCGGCACCACGCAGCACCAGCACGCCGCTCCAAATGCGCGGCCAGATATCCTGGTTGATAAAGAATTGGTAACTGCGCAGGTCATTGGGGCAAGCCGTAACCATAGAGCTCAGATGGTCGGCAGATCCGAGCACCTGCAGGCCACGCTCTGCCGCCCAGTACACATTCTCCTCAATGGTCGAATATGCATGCGCAGAGAATATCGTATGGGTATGAATGTCACAAGAAAGCAGGTAGGGCATCAGGTCTCCTTATCTGGCACGGCCGTCGCTTATATTCATTGTACGCATAGCCTTCGATAGTCGTAAAACCACTCCATCCCAAAGACACAACGTCCATGACAACGGGGTCTGGCTTAACACCAAACCCCGTTTCACGTAAAACATTGTAGGCAGAGCGCTTTACTTTTAACGATACTCGTCCGCCAACTGTTTCCAAGCGGGTAGCGAATTGATAATCGTTTCGTAACTCACGCAATAGCCCAGGCGGAACCAACCCGGCATACCAAAGCTGTCCGAGGGAACCGCAAGCAACTCATACTTCTTTGCACGCTCGCAAAACGCATTCGCATCGGGTTCCAGCGCCTTCACCCACAGGTAGAATGCACCATCCGGCTCAACATAGGTGTAGCCGTACTCCGCTAGTGCGTCGGTAAGCGCGGTGCGGTTGCGCGCATAGGCCTCGACATCGCTCGGCTCATCGATGCAATCGATGATTACGCGCTGGAAGAGTGCCGGTGCGCATACAAAACCTAGCGTACGGGCAGCACCCGCAACAGCCGGCATCAGACGGGCAGCCTGCGGATTGGTGTTGGGAACCAAGATCCACCCCACGCGCTCGCCCGGCAGCGACAGCGACTTGGAATACGAGTAGCACACGATGGTGTGCTCGTAGATCGAGGGCACCCAAGGCACCTCGGCACCGTACACAATCTCGCGGTACGGCTCATCCGAGATGAGCATAATCGGATTCTCGGGATCGCGCTGAGCGTTGGCCTCGCGCAGAACATTGGCCAGTCGCGTCAGCGTGTCGCATGTATATACGGCACCGGTCGGATTGTTGGGAGAGTCAATGATGACGGCCGCCGTCTTATCGCTGATCGCCTTGAGCACGTTGTCCACGCTCAGCTGGAACGTATCTTCATCGGCGAGCGCCTCAACACACGTACAGCCGGCCTTCTCAATCCAAACGCGATACTCCGGAAAGTACGGGGCGATGACAATAACCTCGTCGCCCGGGTTCGTAACGGCGTTGAGCGTGCAGGTGAGCGAAGCCGCGGCACCCACCGTCATAAATACGTCTTTGCCCTCATAGCTCGTGCCAAAGCGGCGGTTGAGCGATTCGGCCACAGCGGCACGACATTGCGGCAGGCCCGGTGCGGGCGTGTAGCCGTGCAGCTGGTCGCTCGGCAGCTCCAGGGCCTTCTTAATCGACTCAGCCACAGCAGCGGGCGCCGGAACGCTCGGATTGCCCAGCGAAAAATCGAATACGTTTTCCGCACCGATCTGCGCCTTGCGCTCAAGGCCATAGCTAAAAATCTCACGGATGATGGAGCTTTCCGCGCCGCGAGCATACATAGTTTCGTTGATCATCTGTTCCCCTTTCGCATAGGCGCTATTGTACGCTTTAGCCGAGCAAAGTGCCGCAGCAATGTTAATTGGGGACAGACTTAAATGCGTGAAAACGCTCATTTAAGTCTGTCCCCAATCAACAGACGACCCCATATCGCTCAAAAGAAAAAGCCTCCGCAGGTTTCCCCGCGGCGGCTTTCGCCACAAAGACTATTTGTCGGCGTCGGCGTCGGCATCGACGACGGCATGGTCATCGCCAGCATCATCGGATGCGACTTCGGCATCCTCCTGCATGGCCGCCTGCGCAAAGGCCGCGGCATCAGCCGCCAGCTCTTCCTCGCTCATACGGGGCGTGCGCTTCTTGGTCGGCATGCCGGCCGCCTTGGCATTGCGCTCCTCCTTGGCCGCCAGGATATCGCCCTCGCGCTCAAGGTAGGCGTCCCACTCGTTGTCGAGCAGGGCGTTCACGGCGTCACCCTCGACGGTCTCGCGCTCGAGCAGCACCTTGGCCATCAGGTCGAGCTGATCGCGACGGGCATCCAGGATCTCGACCGCACGACGATGGGCCTCACGCATAATGCGCTGGACCTCAATGTCGATGCGACGCGCCGTCTCCTCAGAGTAGTCCTGATGATCGGCATAGTCGCGGCCCAGGAATACCTGATGCTGCGCCTCACCAAACACCTGCGTTCCAAGCTCCTCGCTCATGCCCAGGCGCGTGACCATCTCGCGCGCCATCTTGGTCGCGCGCTCCAGATCGTTGCTCGCGCCCGACGTGATGTCGTCGCACATGAGTTCCTCGGCAACGCGGCCACCCAAGAACACGGCGAGCTCGTCGAGCATCTCGTTCTTGGTCTTGAGGAAGTGGTCCTCCTGCGGAAGCTGCAGCGTGTAACCCAAAGCCTGGCCGCGGCTGACGATCGAGATCTTGTGGACCGGATCGGAGTGCTCCAGGATGTGACCCACCAGGGCGTGACCGCTCTCGTGGTAGGCAATCGTGGTGCGCTCGGCCTCGGTCATCACGCGACCCTTGCGCTGCGGTCCGGCAATCACGCGCTCCATCGATTCCTCGACCTCGTCCATCGAGATCACGGAACGATGGCGGCGGGCAGCCAACAGCGCAGACTCGTTGAGCAGATTTGCCAGATCGGCACCAGTGAAGCCAACGGTCATCTGGGCGAGCTTCTCAAACTTAACGTCCTCGTCCATCGGCTTGTTCTCGGCATGCACGCGCAAGATCTGCTCGCGGCCCTTCACATCCGGACGGTCGACCGTAACCTGACGGTCAAAACGACCGGGACGCAGCAGCGCCGGATCCAGAATGTCGGGGCGGTTGGTGGCGGCGATCAGGATGACCGACTCGCTTTCCTCAAAGCCGTCCATCTCGACCAGCAGCTGGTTGAGCGTCTGCTCGCGCTCGTCGTGACCGCCGCCCACGCCAGCTCCGCGCTGACGTCCCACGGCATCGATCTCATCGATGAAGATGATCGACGGG
>DAWBYD010000170.1:0-9854 GCA_052278285.1 Collinsella sp.
CGCCGTAACCGGTCGACGCTGCGCGGGCCGCATTTGGACAATCTGACGTTCAACTTCAAGGGCGCGACCAGAAGGTCAGCGCCCTTTCGTTTCACGTCACCTTGCCTCAAATGCGACCCGCTCGCTGTCGTTGCCAAAACACCGGCATTTCTTTGGTTGTCAACAAAACATCGGTGTAGTCATTGGGGACGTTCTTAAACGACTACCTTGCATCAATCTAAATAAGTTGCGGTGAGATAGTTCTTGAATTGGCCTTTTTGGGCTAAACAGGAACTATCTCACCGCAACTGCGTTGAGCGTTTTTTTGGCGGCTGGTTTACTTGCTCGCGAACAGCCAGACTAGGATGATCACCAGGATTGCGGCGACGATGCAGACGATGGCGCCGGTGAATTTGATGCGTGAGTCGCGGGTGCGCTCGCGCACCGCGTCCTCGGTGGCCTCGAGCTGGGCGACTTCTCGCTCGGTCTCGGCGTGTTCGGCTTTGTCTCGGGCCAAGGATCCTGCAAGCGACTCAGTGATCTCTGGATGGTCATGTACCTCGGTCGCCTGCTCGATGATCGACTGTGCATGTGCGGCATCTGCTTGGGCGTTGGCGATGCTTTGCTCTTGGTCGCGGCGTGCCTTGTCCTCGGCGGCGATCTTCTCGCGCAGTTCGCGCTGGCGCGTCGTGGCGGCAGTTTTCGCCGTCTGCAGCTCGTCGCGCGCGGCATCGGCCTCAGTCGTCACGGCTTGGTGCGCGCGTTTGGCGTCGGCGATAGGGGCTTGAGCCTGCTCGACGGCCTGCTCGGCTGCGGCAAGCGAGTGCTCAAGGTCGGCGGTGATGCACGGGACATCTTCTTCGGCTTTACGCAGGGCATCTGCCGTGTCGGAGATCTGCATCGAGAGCTCGCTGGTGCGCACCGTATAGTTGGCGGGATTTGCCGAGGGATTGCGTTGCAGCTCGGCATACTCATGACGCAGCGTCTCGAGCTGGGCGCGCGTGGCGTCGACGGTTTGTTGTGCGGCGGCAATGCCGGCGTCTCGCTCGGCCTGCACCTTGTCGCGGATGCGCTTGGAATCCTCAAGACGTCGAACGAGGCGGTTGCCGGTCTCGCGCGAGCTTGCCTCGCGGGCCTCCACGGCGTCGAGCGCGGCCTTCAGGCGGAGCTCAGTCGCGTCATCCTCTGTCTTCATTTGTTCGAGCTGACTCTTGAGCTCTGTCGCTTTGGCGGCGTGGGCATCACGGTCAATCTCGGCTGCCGCAGCGGTCTTTTGCGCTGTGGCGATCGCCTGACGCTGGTCGGCGACGATCTGGTCGTAGCGGCCTGCGATATCCTGGCGCGTCTCGAGCTCCTCGGCCTGATCGACAATGCGCTGCTCAAGTTCGGCCAGGTGGGCGCGGGCATCGGCAAGTGCCTTTTTCGCGGCGTTCATCTCGCGCATGGCCGAGGCGCCCTGGGCAATAAAGGTGCCCACGGCGTTCGCGGTGTTCGAGACAGCGGTCCCCAGATCGCGGTTCGCGTCGGGGGAGTGCGGGGCGATCGGGCGAGCGGTGTCGACAGCGTCCGCATCGGCAGCCTGCGGCGCGGCGATATTGCCGGTACCGCCCTCGACCACAGAAAAGCCCGCTGCGTGCGGATCGACCGCATCGGCGCCAATCGTGGGGTGCTCGAGCTGCAGAAACGAGGGCATGGTGCTGCCCTGGTCGGCAACGGGGGTCTCGCCGGGTACAAAGGTCGAGGCCGCCTCGGCGGCCTCCTCTTCCTCGGCATCAATATCGGCATCGGCCACGGCGTCTTTCATCGCTTTGACGGCATCCATCATGGAGTCCATGACGGCATCAAGCTCTTCTTCCGAAGACACCTCGATGGGGCCCGCTGCTTGCGGGGCGGGGTCCGTGTCAGGTTCGGCATCGCTCGGCTCCGGCTGCTCGCTTTCATCATGCTCGACAGTATCGTCTGTGTCTGTTGCCTTATCCGCACCGGCGTGCGCATCTGCGGTGGCGGGCGCATCGGTGGAGGCGTCGACGCAGGTAGGAGTATCGCAGTCGTCGACGGCGTCTTCGGAATGATCAATATGCTGCTGAGTCTGGGGGTCCAGCTCGTCTGTCATAGGCATGTGCTCCTCATCGTTGTTTGTCACCCTATGATAAAGTCTCGCGCCGACATCCCACGCGCTGCAGCAAAGTTTCAAAACGTGTTCGATGGCTCGATCTGATAACGATAACTCGGCCGCTTTATCCAGTTTGTACTTGACAATCCCTTCGCCGAACGACGTGGTGCCGTTCGCCTACCGCGGTCTTTTATTTTCGCTTGAACACGCTAAAGTTGCATCTCAGCTTTTGGCGCGTGAAGTTGGATACGCGCAGTCGGCGGGCGTGCCCGTCGCGATTTGAAAGGACTTTGTATGGGACTTTTCACTGGTAAGACCGTGATCGTCACCGGCGGCGGCAAGGCCACGCTTAAGGACGGTTCCGCTGGCTCCATCGGCTACGGCATCGATATCGCATTTGCCAAGGAGGGCGCGAACCTCGTCATCACCGGCCGCAACGTCGCCAAGCTCGAGGCCGCCAAGGAGTCTCTCGAGGCCGAGTACGGTGTCAAGGTTCTGCCTGTTCAGGCCGATGTCTCGGCTGGCCAGGATAACGAGGCCGTTGTCCAGAACGTCATCGACAAGGCCATTGAGGAGTTCGGCCGCATCGACGCCGTCGTCAACAATGCTCAGGCCAGCGCCTCGGGTGTGACCATCGCCGATCACACCATGGATCAGTTTAACCTGGCCATTTACTCCGGTCTGTATGCTACCTATCTGTACATGCAGAAGGCCTATCCGCACCTGAAGGAGACCAAGGGCTCCGTGGTCAACTTTGCCTCGGGCGCCGGCCTGTTTGGCAACTATGGCCAGTGCAGCTATGCTGCCGCCAAGGAGGGCATCCGCGGCCTGACCCGCGTTGCCGCCAACGAGTGGGGCAAGGACGGCATCAACGTCAATATCGTTTGCCCGCTTGCTTGGACCGCTGCGCTCGAGAACTTCCAGGATGCTTACCCCGAGGCTTTCAAGGCCAACGTCCACATGCCGCCGGCAGGCCACTACGGCGACGTCGAGAAGGAGATCGGCCGCGTGGTCGTTCAGCTCTGCGGTCCCGACTTTAAGTACATGAACGGCGAGACCGTCACCCTCGAGGGTGGCATGGGCCAGCGGCCGTAGGGGTTACGTCTCAGGTTCCGCCGTTCTAACGAACGGCGGACCAGCCGACGCTGCGCGGTCACCAGAGCGACAACTTGTCATTCAAAGAGGACGGCATGACCAGAAGGTCTATGCCGTCCTCTTTTCATGCCAATTTGTTCGCTCTGGCGACCGCTCGCTGACGTTGTCAGAGCATCGGCGTTGCCTTGGCCGTTGGAAATAATCCCAGATGTAGTCGTTGGGGACGTTCTTAAATGACTAGTCGAAAGGGACGCTCTTGCCGGCACCTGGGGACGGTCCCTAAGTGCCGGCAGATTGGGACACTTCTTTGCAAGATGGCGCTGAAGATTGTCCCCGACGACTAGTCGTTTAATGCATCAGTTTCTGTCGAGTCGGTGCTCTTTGCGGGTTGCCCGTATAATGGTTTGCGTATGAACCGCAACCAAGGAGTTCTAGTTTATGGACCAGAGCCTTTTTAAATTCGACCTGATCGCCGAGGACCCGACCACGCACGCGCGCGCCGGCGTGCTGCATACCCCGCACGGCGAAATCGAGACGCCGATCTTTATGCCCGTGGGCACCAAGGCAAACGTCAAGGGTATTCCCACCGAGACCGTCAAGCAGCTCGGCGCCCAGATCGTGCTTGCCAATACCTATCACCTGTCCATGCGCCCCGGCGAGGACACCATCGCCGAGTTGGGCGGACTGCACAAGTTCATGAACTGGCATGGCCCCATTCTTACCGACTCGGGCGGCTTCCAGGTCTTTAGCCATAACGACGCCGTTAAGCTCACCGATGAGGGCGTGCGCTTTATCGTCAACGATTACGACGGCCGCCACGTGTTCTGGACGCCCGAGGACAACATGGAAATCGCCATGAAACTCGGCTCCGACATCTGCATGCAGCTGGACCAGTGCCCGGGCTATCCCGCCACGCGCGCCTACGTTGAGCGCGCCGTTGAGCTGTCGAGTATGTGGGCCGAGCGCTGCTATAAGGCGCATACCCGCGACGACCAGGCGCTCTTTGGTATCGTCCAGGGCGGCATGCACCTAGATCTGCGCCTGCGCTCGCTGCGCCATCTGGAGGAGTGCGGCGACTTCCCCGGTTACGGCATCGGCGGCTACTCGGTGGGCGAGGACCACGAGACCATGTTCGAGACCCTGGCACCGCTCGTAAGCGAGTACATGCCCAAGCACAAGCCGCGCTACCTGATGGGCGTCGGCAACCCCACCACCCTCGTGCGCGGTGTGGGCGTGGGCATCGATATGTTCGACTGCGTGCTGCCGACGCGCACCGGCCGCATGGGCACGGCATTCTCCAGTGAAGGTCGCCTTAACTTCCGCAACGCCCGCTTTGCGCATGACGACGGCCCCATCGATCCCACCTGCACCTGCCCGGTGTGCACGGGCGGTTACAGCCGTGCGCTCATCCGTCACATGGTCACGCAGAAGGAGATGCTCGGCGGCATTCTGCTGTCGATGCACAACATCTACTACCTGCTCAACCTTATGCAGCGTGTCCGTCAGGCCATTATCGAGGGCCGCTACGGTGCGTTCGTGAGCGACTGGATGAACAGCCCCGCGGCGGTGGATTACTAAGGGCGACAGACACGCTTGCGGAGCGTGGGCAACGGCAAACGCTGAGCGGCAGCCGCTCGTCACATTCTCTGACGCTGGCTGCGCGACCGCTGACCGATAGCTTGCAAGCACTTGATACATCATGGGTACCATACCGAATAGTTGATGTTCGGGCGGGTGTTTGGCGCATGGCGTCGACCCCGCCCGTTTTTCTTTTTCTCGATAGGAGCACCCATGATTAAGAACGAGAATGTCGAGGGCGAGCTTGCCTACGACGAGACGTACCGCCGTGGTCCCGTGGTCATGCGCGGCCCCATGATTCCTAAGGACAACACCTACGCCAACCTGCTGGCGCCCGAGGAGTCGACCGACTGGCTGCATGCCGATCCGTGGCGCGTACTGCGCATCCAGGCCGAGTTTGTCGATGGCTTTGGCGCACTTGCCGAGTTAGGGCCTGCGGTGACCATCTTCGGTAGTGCCCGTACGCCCAAGACCGATCCACTCTACAAGGCGGCGCGCACGGTCGGCCGTAAGATTGCCCAGCGCGGCGTGGCGGTTATCACCGGTGGCGGCCCCGGCATCATGGAAGCGGCCAACAAGGGAGCGGCGAGCGTCAACGGCAAGTCAGTCGGCCTGGGTATCGAGCTTCCGCACGAGCAGGGGCTCAACAAATACGTGAACCTCGGTATGGACTTCCGCTACTTCTTTGTGCGCAAGACCATGTTCGTCAAATACAGCTCGGGCGCTATTGTGTTTCCCGGCGGGTTTGGCACGCTCGACGAGATGTTCGAGGTGCTCACGCTGGTGCAGACGCACAAGGTCAAGCGCATGCCGCTCGTGCTGGTGGGCAGCGAGTACTGGCAGGGCCTATTCGACTGGCTCAACGGTCCGGTGATGGGCGCCGGCATGATCAGCCCGCTCGATCCGGATCTGGTACACATTACCGACGACCTCAACGAGGCCGTCGACATCGCCCTGAGCGGGCTGATGTAGATCAATCGTGCCCACGCGACATGAATACGCATGGCAATCTGATGTTATTTAACATCAGATTGCCATTTATATTGGGTATACTGGTGTAAAAGACGAGGGCGAGGAGGTCGCAAATGTCTACAGCAACAGTTAAGCCTACGACGGTTCGAATCGAAGAGGGGCTCAAGGAGCAGGCGACTGAGTTCTTGGATTCGGTCGGCCTCAGCCTCAATTCCTATCTCAATCTTGCCGTTCGGCAGCTGGTAAATCAGCGAAAGATTCCTTTTGAGATTGTAGGAAGGGCGGAGGTGCCCAACGAGGCGACGAGGCGTGCCATGGTGATCGCCGAGGCTCATGAGTTGGGGATTTTGCCGGACGATAGCCCGTCATTCAATAACGCTGATGAGCTTATGTCATTCCTCGATGAGGAATAGCGATGTTCGAGATTAAAGTCGAGGCTCAATTTAAGGTGGACTACAAACGAACGATGCGCATGCATCCGCAGCTAAAAAGTGAGTTTAAAGCGGCGGTTGCGGAGCTTGTGGCTCATGGGTCACTTCCGGCGGAGTATGGCGCCCACGAGCTCTCAAACCCGGGCGGAAACTACAACGGCCACATCGATTTCCACCTATCCGATGGCTTGGTCGATGTGGTCGTTCTTTATCTTCCCCATAAGACTAACCCAGTGATTAGGCTGGTGAGAATGGGCACTCATCAGGAGCTGTTTCAGGGTCCGCTGGGCTGATCGCCGATTTCCAAGTTGCGGTGGAATAGGGATTGATTGGCGGCTGATTGGCCAGGAGCAGACCCTATTCCACCGCAACTGATAGGGGCGCCACGTTCGTTGCTGCGGCCCCCGGTTCTCCTCGTTGCTGGATTTCGCTCAAAAACTCAGCGGCGACTTCATTGCTTTTGAAACGGATGCTGCAGTCTTCTTTCTTGGGGAATGCCAGCAGCGGAATAGTCCCGTACCAGACAGTTTCCTCGTCAATCACGGCCGCGCAAAGCCGCCCTTTGGCCTTGACGGAATAGTCGACGTTCATCTCGGCAAAAATCGCTTTCGCGTCATCGCGCGGAGTTGAGGCAACATAAATCTCAAGGGTAATCCCACGGGCGGCTGCGCCTGCGAGTGTGGCGGTGAGTTTCGCGAGGCATGCGGCGGATGCGTAGGATGCGGCTATGAAGGCGCTCTTTGTGGCACCGGTGATGTCTTTAATTAATGCCTCAATAGCGTTTGCTGGCTCTATGAGAATGTTGTAATCGGGTTGCTCACTGTCCTCTGCTGAATAAATTTCGTAGCCCAGCTTGGCGTACGTCTTGAGTCTCTTCTGGTACATGCGAGCGAGCATGGGTATCGACAGGTCAATGTAGTCGAATATCTCAATCTGTTGCTTGCCCTCGTGGCTTCTGTGCAGTCTGCCCGCCTGCTGCGTTACACTGCCGTCCCAAGATATCGGCGTGGCAATGAATAGGGTGTCAAGGTAGGACAGATCGAAGCCCTCGCTCAGAAGGCTTTCGGTGGCGACGATGATTCGATGTTCATGCTCAAGGCCGGGAAGACTGTTCAGTATCGTTTTTCTTTCTTTGGCACCGATTTCTCCGGTTAAGAGTATGGGTTCGTGTCTGCGATCATTAAGCAGCCTGAACAGTTCCTCAGCATGCTTTTTCCTTTTGGATAGTATGAGCGGATGCCGACCGTTTGACGCTGCTTCGAGGGCGTCATCGACAATCAATTCGTTTCTTGCCGCATGTGCACACAGCAGATCAAGAATCTGATTGAAGCTTGCACCCGGCTCGTAGGCAGATAGACGAATGCCGGTAAATCTCGGCCGCACGATGCGCTGGATGCCCTGCTGAATTGCCTGCGTTTTTGGATCGATGGCATAGCGAAGCGGGCCGCAGAGCATCGAGAGCGCGCGTGTGAGTCCGTCGGAGCGCTCGGGTGTCGCGGAAAGGCCATATACATATTTGGCTGGAACGGACTTGAGGACGAGCTCGAGCTGAGGCGCGGCAGCATGGTGGCATTCGTCGCAGATAATGAGGCCGTAATTACAAACAAGGTCCTTAACTATCGGCTCCCCGGTTTGGGAGTCTTTGCCGGATAGCGACTGAAAGGAAGCGACGTCGATAAGGCCGCTGACGGCGGTTTTGCCCCCTCCGATTTGTCCAATAAGGGGAGGTTGCTTTTTGCTGATTCGTCCTTTTGGCGTTCGGACCGGCTCTCTGGTGTCCGTAATGTCGAGAAATCGTTCGAGCTGCGATTTCCATTGGGCTATGAGCGCGGTCTTTGGAACAATGACGAGCGCCGGAAGACCAACGGCGGCAATAAGATAAGCTCCGATGACGGTTTTACCGAAGCCCGTTGGTGCAGACATGATTCCGTCTTCGTATTCAAGCATCTGGTCGGCGGCAATTTGCTGTTCGGGATGAAGGGTCCCTTTGAATGCCATCTCAATTGGATTGCCCGTGCTACGTTCGTCTGAATAATGGGCAGTAACGTGGGCTTCTTGAATCAGCTGCTCAAGTTGGGCTTTGCAGCCTCTGGGAATCGCGACGCGGCCATCTCTAAGTTCGCTGAGGTCTATGAGTCGCGGTTTGCCGAATACTGATTGATGCATAGATTGCGCACGGAAGAACTCCGGGTTGGCAAATGTCGCAAGCCTGCGGACTTCCATTTGAGCTGCCGGGCTCAGAGACTTTTCGGGGATGTAGAGCATATCGGCTTGTGTGACGGGCAGGTTCGAGGGGAAGTCTCGTGGCGTGAGCGGGAGCCGCTTTCGTGGCTTTTGGACATTGCGCCTGGTTTTGTTTGTCGCTGCAGCTGTTGCTATTCCAAGCGGTTTGTTTTCGGTGTCCTCGATCAGACGATCCACCGTCGCACGCGAGATTAGTTGGATTTGCGAAAGGTAAAGCCATTGGTCGGGAAAGGGCTCGAATCGTTCGTCAACAAATACGCTGTTTCCTTTCCGCTGCGCTTTTCCCTGAAAAGGCAGCGCAATGAGATTTCCAAAGCCGCCCTCAGGAATGGTGGACTGCGCGGGTAGCATTCGGTCAAAGGTTTCGAAGGTGATTGACTTGTTGAGCGCCGCCGCTTCGATGATAAGGCAGCTCCCAAAATCCCGCGCGGTCTTTGCGCTCACAGATTCGAGAAAGAAAAACCAGATATGCGCGCCGTTGCCTGACCTCGATCGCTCAATCGCTGCATCGATTCCATGCTTCTTTGCGACAAGCCTGATAGCGTTTGCCGCTTCTTTCCAGTCGGCTTTGTCAAAATCGATGACAAGGACATTCGTGTTGCAGTCTTTGTCGAGAACATATTGACCTATGACGTCCCGGAGCCTGTCGTCGCTGCCTTTGAAATGGGCGATAATGGCGGCATCGTTCAGCTCAAGGAATGTGCGGCTGCGACATTCAGCGCATTTAATTCTCTGATGGTTTGCTTTGGGACAAATGCCTGGCCTCCACTCATTTGCGCAGGCGGGTGTATAGCCGATGCCCCCGTCTTTTCTGCGATACCCGTGAGCGTGCACATCTTTGCGACCGGAAAATAGATTGCGAAAGAGCTCGAGTTTGTCGCGCGCTGGGCTCGCGCTGGTAACGATGCCCTCGGTCTGTGCATGTTCGTTGAAAGATTTGCCGGCTTTGTCCCATTCTTCGAGTGTCGCGTAACGGATGTCTGGACCGTTGCTACAGATGACGATTTGCTTACGCGGATCCGAAGCGTGGACAACCGTTTTATTGAGTTTGAATAAGGCGTTCCCGAAAAGGGCGTATTGATGCACGGCGTTGCTCATTTGAATGCCATTCTTGTCTGCGTTCATTGGGATGAGGGTACGCCATTTCGGCTATTTGAGATACTCGACTTTGATTTTGGTTCGGTGATAGTGGGGTGCCGCTCCGTGAGCGGCATTCGGCGGTTCGCTGTCTTTCGACTATTCGGCCCCTTTCCCACCGCAATTCCTAAAGGGATGCCGGCGCGCCTTGAGTTGGGGTGCACCGGCATGATGGCTTTGCTACGGCTGGCTGTACCTTGGTTGTTCGATAGCTCCTGCCTGCCCGATCTAGTCAGGCTGGTATTTGTTGGCGCTGGACGTTTGCCTAGATAATACATGCCAAAATAAACCTGTCCCTATTTGGC
>DAWBYD010000171.1:0-3436 GCA_052278285.1 Collinsella sp.
CGCCCGCGACGAGCGCCCCGCGGATTTAGGCAAGTCTACAGCAAGGACTGGCAACGAGATGTCGGGGTACGCCGGCGACAAGTCCTCCCCTACGGTCGAGGATACCCAGCAGAACCAAGGCCTTATCCAGGTCTGGCTGATCAGGCAAGGTGATGAGGTAGTTTCGAACCTTATGCAAGACAGATTTGCGGACGGTGAACTCCGTTTTGAGCTTAAGGATACGATGCGTCAGCGTGATCATCGTGCGCGCGACGGCTCCCGTCTCAGTCGCAACGGTCAAACGATACCGCCCAGAGCCGGCAAGGGAGAGCGTACCACTCACGCGCGTGAGGGCGGCGAGCGTCGACAAGTCGCAGTATTCACATTCGGGTTCGCAGCGCGCAAGCTCGTCGCGCACCTCAGCGGTAAACGACATGCAGGCCTATGCCTTCGTGTTGGCGCGCGACAGGTCGCGGTGGGAGATGCTCACATGATACTGAGCGCCTTCCAGGTAACGGGCCGTGGCCGCGGCAATGGCAACGCTGCGATGCTGGCCGCCCGTGCAGCCGATGGCGATAGAAAGCTGCGGCTTACCCTCCGCGATATAGCCTGGCATCACCGTATCGAGCAGCTGTGTCCAAGCCTTCCAAAACTCCTGCGTCTTGGGATGGTCCAGAACAAAATCAGAGACCTTTTTATCGAGACCGGTCATCGTGCGCATCTCGGGATCGTAGAACGGATTGGGCAGGAAGCGGACGTCGATCATAATGTCCGCCTCGACGGGCATGCCGTGCTTAAAGCCAAACGAGAACACGTGGACGTCCATGAGCTGCTGGTCGGACAGCTCGGAAAATGCCATACGTAGCTTGTTGCGCAGCGCAGAGGTACGCAGACGGCTCGTGTCGATAATCATATCGGCTCGGTCGCGCACGCCCTGCAGCTGAAGGCGCTCGCGCTGAATGGCATCGGCCGTAGTCTCCCCCGGCTTGGCAATGGGATGACGGCGGCGATTTTCGCTGTAGCGACGAATCAGCACCTCGTCAGAGGCCTCGAGAAACACGATGTCACAGCTCATCTCGCGCTCCTCGAGTGCGGCAACGGCATCGAGCAGCTCATCGAACAAGCCCTGGCTGCGCAGGTCGCAGGTGACGGCAAGATGCCTGCCCACGCCCGTATTGATGCCGACGAGTTCGGCAAGCTGGGCGATCAGACGCGGAGGCAAGTTGTCGATGCAAAAGTAGCCCATGTCCTCGAACACATGCATGGCCTGCGTTCGGCCCGATCCAGACATTCCGGTGATGATGACGATATCGGGGATGCGCTCCGAGCGCTCCGCCGCATCCATGGCATCTCCCTTTTGCATGTGCGCCTCCTAAAACAAGCGCGGGACCCGGCCAGCGGATCCCGCGCGATCAATTGCCTTTATTGAGTATACCGCCCCGAGCGGATACGAGGCCTGTCTTACGCCTCAAGCGCAGCCTTGAACCAACTTGTAATACTCGTGGGATGCGTGATGGCGGTGCCGACGACAACGGCCCAGGCGCCAGCATCGATCGCGGCGCGAGCCTCCTCGGGCGTGTGCACGCGGCCCTCGCAGATGATGGGAAGACCGGGGAATTCCTCGGTCGCCTGACGCAGGAGCGGCAGATCGGGGCCATCGGCCATGGTGCAGTCGATGGCAGCGACACCGTGAGAAAGCGTGGTAGATACCAGGTCGAAGCCCATATCAACCGCACGGCGAATGTCCTCGATGGTGGCACAATCCGCCATCAGGAGCACACCCTCCTCGTGCAGCGGGCGGAAGGTATCCTCGACCGACTTGCCGTCGGGACGCGGACGATCGGTGGCGTCGATCGCCACGATATCGGCACCCGCAGCAACGCAGGCGCGAGCGTGACGCAGCGTCGGCGTGATGTAAACGCCCTCGTGCCCATCCTTCCACAGGCCGATAACGGGGACCTCACAGCGACCCTTAATGGCGGCAATGTCGGCAAGGCCCTGGCAGCGAATGGCGGCGGCGCCGCCGAGCTCGCAAGCACGAGACATTTGAGCCATGGTCTCGGGCGTACGAAGCGGCTCGCCCATATACGCCTGAACGCTCACGACGAGCTTGCCCTTCAGGGACTGGATCAAAGGATCAACGGTCATGTTCGACTCAACCTTTCTCAAAAACAGCCTTCTGAGACACCGCACCTTGACGTTCAAACCGTCGCTCGCGTACCGAAGTACGCTTCGCTCCTCTTTCACGTCAATCTGCGGCACCTCAGAAGGCGCACTTGGTAGCTATGTTTATTTCAACGACGCAAGAAGGTGTTCGGCGGCACCGATGAGCGGAGCATCGCCCTCAAGAGAACCGATGAGGATCGGCGTGTCCTGAAGCGGATCGAGCGCCTGGCTGGCATAGCCCTCGTGTACCGAATCCTTCCACGTCTGTGAACGCCAATCGGGACCTTGGTGAATCACGCCACCCGAAAGCACGATGACCTCAGGGTCCAGGATGTTAGCGAGCGAGCCCAAGCTGGCACCCAGCGCAAAGCCGGCGTCATGGATGACCTCAGTCGCCTTTGCGTCGCCCGCGCGGCACAGGTCGTTTACATCGCGACCGACCGAAGGACGGCTGGGGTCGACGCGGCCAAAGCGCTCGTCGTACATGCGACCAATGGAAGTGCCCGAAGCAACAGACTCAAGATGGCCAGAACGCCCGCAGGCGCAGGGAATGCCGGCGGCAGCCGAGCACTCGATGTGGCCCATATGACCGGCAGCACCGTGGAAGCCCTGCATCACGCGGCCGTTCTCGACATATGCGCCGCCGATGCCCGTACCGATGCCCAGACACAAGACGGAGAACTTGCCCTTGCCGACGCCCCAGTGGGCCTCGCCCAGAGCATGAGCCTGCACGTCGCCCACCACGGCAACGGGAAGACCAAGGTCCTCGCGCAGACGCGGCCCCAACTGAACGCCAGACCAGCCGGGCATGATCTCGTTGGCGTAGGCGATGGCGCCCGTCTTGGGGTCGACGACACCGGCGGCGCCAATACCGATACCGAGGACCTCGACATCGGGGTTCGCCTCGAGAGCAGCCTTGATGGACGCCTCGATGCGCTGGAAAACTGCCTCGCCGCCTTCTTGGGCCTCGGTGGGAACCTCGGCTTCAAAGACCGGATGGGGCACGCCGCCATCAGCCGGATACTCCATAATGGCAGTCGCAATCTTGGTGCCGCCGATATCGACGGAGCAAACGTACTTGTTCTCCATGTCGCTCTCCTTAGGAGATATAAACAACTACAGGAAATGCGCCGTCAGGCTAGCCGTCACAGCGCGGTAAAGGTTTTCCAGGTGCCCGAGATCGCCGAGAAGCCGTGTGGCCATTGACCTAATGGGTCATGGCCGCACGGTTGACCGGCGAGGTCGGGTGCCTGGGAAGGCTATAAAGGAGGACGTTGTCCTGGAGGACATA
>DAWBYD010000172.1:0-4947 GCA_052278285.1 Collinsella sp.
ACGCGGGTCGATGAGGCCGACGGGCTTCATGGCGCCAAAGCGAATGGCGGCCTTGCCGGTGCGCGCAACTTCCTCGGCAGGCTGGCAGGCCTGGAACAGATCGCCGCCCTCAAAGTCTTTGAGCACCACGCGGTCAGCCGTGGTAAGCGCCTCGATAAAGGCCTCGTACTCCTCCTTGTTGAGCGGAGCGTTGAGATAGTCGCCGCTCCCCTGCTCCTCGTAGCGCGACTGCGAGAACAGCACGTCCATATCGAGCGTGGAGGCATCGACGATCGGCGCCGCGGCATCGAAGAACGCAAGGGCGTCGCCACCGACGAGCTTCATGACCTCTTCGCTCAGCGCCGGTGAACACAGCGGGCCCGCGGCAATGACCACGTGACCCTCGGGAATCTGCGTGACCTCGCCGTGCACGACCTCGATATTGGGACGAGCGGCAACCTCGGCCTCGACAAGCTCGGAAAACTTGACGCGGTCGACCGCCAGGGCACCGCCGGCGGGAACAGCCGCGCGATGGGCGCAATCGAGCAGGACTGAACCCATGCGCTCAAGCTCAGCTTTCAGCAAACCAGCCGCGGAATCCGGACGGGTCGACTTAAACGAATTGGAGCAGACGAGCTCTGCCAGATGATCGGTATGGTGGGCCGGGGAGCTCACCTGGGGGCGCATCTCGCACAGCTTTACGGCAAACCCGCGGTCTGCAAGCTGGATCGCGCACTCCGAACCCGCCAGACCGCCACCGATAACCGTCACCTGATCGAACTGCATCTGCAAACACCTTTCTAATTGACACGTTTTCCATTGTGACCGAAGGGTGTCTGGGCGTGAAGGGCAAACTTGGAGGGCGCATACCTTCCATCCATCATGCGCTCGATAAGGCCCTCGAGTTCAAGCGAACCCAAGAGTTTGAGTACGCCGACAGCATCGAGCGAGACGAGCGCCGCAATGTCGTCGACCTTGAGTGGAGAGGCGATGAGCGCATGCATCACGGTCTGCTGCGTTGGATCCAGGTCGGCAATGCCGGGAGCATCGGGGCGCGAGTAGCGCAGGGTGCCGTAGATGCGTGAGATAGCCATCTCGATAGATTCCTCGTCGATGATGCAGCAGGCACCGTTCGCAATGAGGTAATTCGTGCCACGCGACTCGGGCGATAGGATCGACCCCGGCACGGCAAGAAGTTCGCGCCCCAAATCCATAGCAGCCTCGGCTGTAGAAAACGTCCCAGAAGGCATACCCGCCTCGGATACAAAGAGGGCTTGCGACAGGGCCGCGATCACGCGATTGCGGCGCGGAAAGGCAAACTTGCGCGGACCCATGCCCCACGGAGAGATCGACACGACCGCGCCACCCGTATCGAGCGTGCGAGTAATAAGCCCCGCGCTCGAACGCGGGTAGTCCACGTCGGCGCCCGTCCCCAGCACCACGACGTGTTTGCCGCCGGCGTTGACCGCAGCCCAACCCGAGGCCTGGTCACAACCGACCGCGCCGCCCGAAACTACCGTCACTCCCGCCTCGACCGCCACCTTTGCCGCAAGCTCTGCCACGGCAAGACCATACGGCGAGGCCTTTCGCGCACCGATGATGGAGAGCGCGGGCGTCGAAAGCGCCTCGGGGTTGCCGCGCACATAGAGCGTCTGAGGTACATCAGAAAGCTCCAAAACGGTCTCGGGATACAACGCGTCACCTGGATGCAGCTCGAAGGTCCCCTCAACCATCATTGGTCCCTCCTTCCCTGGTACATCGCCGCCTCGAGCACGTGGTCCTGCGTCACCTGCTCGCTCTCGGCGACATCTGCGATCGTGCGCGCAATGCGAACAAGGCGCACGATGCCACGCCCTGTGAGATGCGTGCGCTTCGACAGGCCGAGCACACACTTCTCCGCCGCATCATCGAGCTCAAAGGTCGAAACGACGCCGTCAATGGACCGTGTCTCGTCATCCTCGGCCTCGGCATCCGCATCGTCCATGCGGGATTCGCGCCAAGCGCGAAAGGCGCGACCGCGCACAACGTAGTCACGTAACTCGGCAGACGACATGCCCTCCGCACCCTCGATAATCACTTGAGGGTCGGGACGGGTCACATCGATCATCATGTCGATACGGTCGGCCAAAGGACCGCGCAGTTTAGACCGATAGCGCTCGACCATCGCCGCCGAGCAGCGACACGGCACCTCGCGATCGCCCAAAAAGCCGCAGGGGCAGGGATTGCTCGCAGCCAGCAGCTGAAAGCGCGACGGGAAGGTAAAAGCCCCGTCGACGCGTACGATCCTCACGTAGCCGCGCTCGATGGGCTGACGCAGCGTCTGCAGCACGCCAGTGGGAAACTCGGCAAGCTCGTCCAAAAAGAGCACGCCGCCATGAGCAAGGCTGATCTCACCCGGGTGCACCGGGCGCCCGCCGCCGATAAGGCCTGCGGTCGAAATACTGTGGTGGGGACTGCGGAAGGGGCGGTGCCCCGCCAACAAGCCATCAATGTTCTCACCCAAAACCGAATGGATGCACAGTGCCTCCTGCTGATCCTCAACGGAAAGCTCGGGCAGGATGCCGGTCATACGGCGTGCGAGCATCGTCTTGCCCGATCCCGGAGACCCGATCATGAGCAAGCCGAGTTCTCCTGCCGCCGCAAGCGCCATGCCGCGTTTAGCGACTTCCTGCCCCAGCACGTCTGCATAGTCGAGCTCGGGCTCAAAGGTCGCCTCGACACCCTCGGAATCCAAGTAGTGCCGTGCGGCATCGCCCATGCCGTGAGCAAGCTGAGACAGATGGTCGATAAAGCCGCAATCCACGCCCGCGAGTGGCACATGCTGGTCGGACCTGCCGGCGATAAAAGACAGCCCCATGTCGCGAGCCAATAGCTGAAACGCCACCTCGCCTTTGACAGGAAGCACCGTGCCGTCCAAGCCGAGCTCGCCGGCGATAAGACAACGATCGAGGTTGTCGCGGGGAATCTGACCATCGGCCGCTAGAACCGCGATGGCGATGGGCAGATCAAAGCCGCTACCGGTCTTGCGAATATCGCCGGGCGCCAGATTGACCGTAATGCCCGAGCGCGGGATCTCAAAGCCGGCCGAGCGCATCGCACAGCGAATACGACCACGTGACTCCATCACCTCCATACTCGGAATCCCGAGCATCTGGATGCCCGGGATGCCACCCGCAAGCGATACCTCGACCGTGACGGGAATCGCCTCGACGCCGCGGATACAGGCTGCGTGAACGGCAAAGGTTTCGAACGCCATCACGACACCTGCCAATCGAACGCGTTGTACTGGTGCTCGATCTCGGCGATATGCCCGCCGCGAATGGTGACACCCACGGCATCGAAGCGGATCGCCTTGAGCGGATAATGCTCCATGAGATAGCAACTCGCGATGCGACGATAGCGCCGCTGCTTTTGGGCATTCACCGCCTCCTCGGGAAACACCCGCGTGTCGCAATCCAGCGCAACACGCCTGGTCTTGACCTCGGCCATCACCACCACATCGTCGAGCTCATCGAGCAGAACCAGGTCGGCCTCGCCCTCCGAGCATCGATAGCCTTGTTCCAGCAATGTATAGCCGCGCTCGTTAAAGTAATCGATTGCGATAAGCTCGCCCAGCATACCGAGCTCGCGAGGACTGAGTCCATTGATAAACTCGGGCGTGATCGTCCCGCAATCGAGCTCCCCCTCTTCCCAACGCTCCTTGAGCTGCTGCGTCTTACTCAGTTTGCCTGCGGCGCACATGGGGTCTCCTTTCCCGCTCTCTGCATTGCCTCGATAATGAGGGCAGGTTTCATGCGGGTAAGTACCGGAAGCAAACCAAAAGCTGACCAAATGCCGACAAAAAACGGGCCGTACACAACAATCACGTTGCACACGGCCCCTACCGGCAAGTTTATGGAACCCTTCAGGTCCCTGTCTCCACAATTGGCCTAAAAAAGGCGCTCAGTCTGCAGAAAGTTTCCGCAAAAGCTCACACGGTGCAGAGGAGAAAGACCGTGTTTGCGAATGGCCTCGATGTGATCGGGGCTCGCATAGCCCTTCGACTCGGCCAGATGGTACTCGGGATACTCGGCGTCGTACTCAACCATCATCTCGTCACGGGTGACCTTAGCCATGATGGACGCCGCGGCGATACAGGCGATCTTGGCGTCGCCCTTGACCACGTCGCGCTCGTTGGGAACGGCGCCCAGGGGGTTGCCGTCCATAAGCACGCAATCGGGCTCAAGCCCCGTATCCGCGACCGCGCCCGCGACAGCGGCTCGAATGGCGCGGGCCATGCCCATCTCATCGATATCCTTAGGCGCGATATGGCAAAAGCCGATCGCCGTCGCCACCTCGGCAATCTTCACCGAGAGCAGCTCGCGGCGCGCCGGCGTGAGCTTTTTGGAATCGTTGATGCCCCAGATGCGCGGCTCCATCGGAAGACACACGGCACACACGGTCAAGGGCCCCGCTACCGAGCCACGGCCCACCTCGTCGACGCCCACGACCACGCCATCACCGCCGAGCTCATGCATAAGCTCGTACATGCCGTTGACGCGCTCGCGCTCGGCAAGCTCCTTGGCATGGCGCTTAAGGGCACGCTCGCAAGCCTTGATAACCTGCTGGCGCGGATCCTCGCGATAATGCTCCACGAGGGCGGGAATCTCCTCGAACGTGGCACTCGCCAGCTCGCCGGCAACCTGCGATGCCGAAACCGAGCTCGTCATGTTGGCCATACCAGGCCCTCCTTGCATGCAAATCAGATAAAAAGAAGGGCCACCCGAAGGTGGCCCTTGTGTCCAAACGAGTGGACAGACGCTGCGATCTTCTTAGCGCTTCTCAGGGATGCGAGCAGCCTTGCCCACCTTGTCGCGGAGGTAGTACAGCTTGGCGCGACGGACGCGACCATGACGGACAACCTCGAGCTTGGCGATCTTGGGGCTGTGAAGCGGGAAGGTACGCTCAACACCGACACCGAAGGAAATC
>DAWBYD010000173.1:0-4914 GCA_052278285.1 Collinsella sp.
CGATGAGGGCGAGGAGGCACGCAAGGCCGAGGCCGCGCTGGCAGACGAACGGGCGACCGCCGAGCGCCGTGCCGCTAACCTGACGGCTGCCGATGAGGCGGCGCTAGGCGGCGATGTACTGGGCAGCCGTGCCTATGCCGAGGAACTGGCCGACCGCGAGGCCGAGGAAGCCGCCGCGCAGGCAGCAGAAGCCGAAGCGGCAGAAGCAGAGGCCATGGAAACCCCCGAGCCCGAGCTCGACGAATACGGCATCGCCATTGAGGACAACGACCAACAGGCGACTCCCGCGCAAGATGCCGCCGAGGCCAACGTATCTGCCCCAGCCGAGCCCCGCACTGCCCGCGTTCTCGAGGTCGGCTGCGGCACGGGCTGCATTTCGCTCTCCCTTGCCTGGGAGCGCCGCGGGCACGTTACCTGCACTGCTACCGATATCGAGCCGCGCGCCATCGACCTTGCTACCAAAAACCGCGATGCGCTTGGCCTCACGTCCGACGAGGTCGCCTTCAGCCTCACAAACCTGGTGAGTTCCATTCCCCGCGAAGAGTGGGGCACCTTTGACGTACTCGTCTCCAACCCGCCCTACATCCCCACCGATGTCATGCGCTCGCTGCCGCATGAGGTCAAGGACTTTGAGCCCGATCTGGCGCTCGAGGGCGGTGCCGACGGTCTCGATATCTTCCGCCGCCTGCTCAACGCGGCGCCCTACATGCTGCGTGCCGGCGGCCGGGTTGCCTGCGAGCGCTACGAGGGCGCGCTCGACGCCGCGGCCGAGCTCTGTCGTCAAGCAGGCCTTTCGGACGTGCGTATCGTCCACGACCTCACCGATCGTCCCCGCATCGTTCGAGCCATCGTCACCGAGCCCAAACAGCGTATTTAAGCTGAATAAATAGACATTTGCGCAAGTTTGTCCTTGCAATATACCGTAAAACTTCTACTATAGAAGGAGAAAGGTATGTCAAATCAGCTGCATCGGTACCGTATCGTGCTTGATTACATTGAACCTTGGCTTGATGAGCAGGATGAAGCTACGCTGAAGCAGATTTATGCAGACCTTTTGGTGCTCGAGAAGGAAGGTCCCAGCCTTGGTCGTCCGCTGGTTGACCGCGTAAAGGGCTCGAAGCTTCATCATTTAAAGGAGCTGAGAGTGACGTCGTGTGGTGGGCAGGTGATTCGCATCCTCTTCGCCTTTGACCCCAAGCGCCAGGCGGTATTGCTATTGGCGGGTGATAAGTCGCGAGCGGGATCGTCAAGGGCAAAATGGAACGGTTGGTATGCGATCAACATTCCAAGGGCCGAGCAAATATACCGTCGCCACGTAAGGAGGCTCGATCGAGATGGAACTGCATGAGTATATGGAATCTCGCGGGATAACACGCGACTCCATTACCGCCGAGCAGGAGAGGACTCGCGATCGTATCGAAGCCTATAAGCTTGCTCAGATTCGCAGGTTAAAAGATCTAACACAGGCGTCGGTCGCCCAGTCGATGGGCGTTTCTCAAAAACGTGTATCCGAGCTCGAGCGTGGGGAGTTGGGTTCGATGAGGCTCGACACGCTGAGCAGGTACGCAGAGAGCCTCGGCGGAAAACTGGTTGCAAGCATCGAGTTTCCCGATCGTACCGTTACGCTTGCGCGCTAAAAATCTTCAATTAACCCCCTCACTTTCACCGACTACTAGAGCCGCTCACCAAACCAACATGCGCTCTGGGCAAATAGGTTGAACGTTTCGTGCGAGAATGCCCCACAGTAAACAAACTTGCACCAGAGCGTAAGGGGCTGGCATACACATGCAGACGGTCTATCGGGTATACGAGGGAACGCGCGAGCCGCATCGGCTTGCCGTCGAGCGCACGGCCGAGGTGCTCGGCTGCGGCGGCCTGGCCTTGATCCCGACCGAGACCGTCTACGGTGTCGCCGTGGCAGTCAACGCCTTCTCGGACGCCGTGCCCCAAGATACAAGCGAATTCCCATCGTGGCCGCGCGATCCGCAGGCTGCCGTCAATGGCGCCGCAGTTCCTGCGCTCGGCACCGGCTATCGCCGTATCTTCACTCTCAAGCAACGTGAGCTCACGCAAACCGTCGCTTGGCTGGTCGATGGCGTCGAAGCACTCGACCGCTATGGCGTGGATATCCCGGAAGATGCCCGCGTACTCGCGCGACGATGCTGGCCGGGAGCCCTGACTATCGTGGTCAAGGCAGCCCCCTGCGTGCCGACCTTTATGCGCGCTGCCGACGACACCGTGGCCCTGCGCGCTTCGGCCTCTCCCGTGGTCCAAGCGCTCATCCGCGCCTGCGGCAGTCCCCTTGCCTGCACGAGCGCCAACACGCACGGCGCGCCTTCGCCAGCAAGCTTTGCCGCCGTCGAGGGTCGCATCCTGGAGGGGGTCGATGTTGCCGTCGACGCCGGTGAGACCCCGTGTCGCGACGCCTCGACCATCGTGTCGTTCCAGCACGGCGGGCTCCAGATCCTGCGCCAAGGCGCACTTCCCGCATCAGAGATCGAGCGGGTCCTGTCCGACCCGATGCAATAGAAGGGTGTAAGCGATGTCGTTGAATCTGGACAGCCTGGGCATGGAAGATGCCTCGTTTAACTTTGGCGGTTCCTACATCATGGCGCTCGACTGCGGCACTACCTCGGTACTCGCGGCCATTGTCGACGAATACGGCTGCATCGTTGCCCAGGCGCGTCGTAGCGTCAAAACCAGCTTCCCGCGCCCCGGCTGGGTGGAGCAGGATCCCACGGAGGTGCTTGCCAGCCAGATCGGCGTGATGATGGAGGTTCAGTTTAAGAGCGGCATCCATTCCGATCGCATCGCCGCCATCGGCATCTCCAACCAGCGCGAGACCACGGTGGTCTGGGACCGCGTGAGCGGCCAGCCCATCTATAACGCCATCGTATGGCAGTGCCGTCGTACCGCGCCGGCGATCGACGCGTTGGTTGAACAGGGTTGCGAGGAGCTGGTGCGCTCCCGCACGGGACTTACGCTTGACCCGTATTTCTCGGCCTCCAAGGTGCAGTGGATTCTCGACAACGTCGACGGCGCACGCGAGAGCGCGGCGGCGGGCGACCTCATGTTTGGCACCATCGACACCTGGCTCATCTACAACCTCACCGGCGGCCAGGTCTTTGCCACCGACTACACCAATGCCAGCCGCACGGCACTCTTTAATATCCATACGCTCGATTGGGACGACGACCTGCTGGCGCTCTTTGACGTTCCACGTTCCATGATGCCCGAGGTTCGCTGGAGCTCGGGCGACTACGGCCGCGTCGCGAGCGACATCATGACCAACATGCCGCCCATCATGGGCGTGGCGGGCGACCAGCAGGCATCGCTGTTCGGCCACTGCTGCTTCTATCCCGGCCAGACCAAAAACACCTATGGCACGGGCTGCTTTATGCTCATGAACACCGGCGACGAGATCGTCGAATCCAAGAATGGCCTGGTCTCCACCATCGGTATCGCTGCGGACGGCAAAGTCAGCTATGCGCTCGAGGGCTCTATTTTTGCCGCCGGCTCAACGATGAACTGGCTTCGCAACAACATGGGCATCATCTCGAGTGTGAGCGAGTCGGCACAACTCGCCGCTTCGATTAGCGACAACGAGGGCTGCTACTTCGTTCCCGCCTTTGCGGGTTTGGGCGCTCCCTGGTGGGACCCGCATGCCCGCGGTATCGTGTGCGGTCTGACCGGCGCCTCGAGCCGTGCGACCATCGTACGTGCCGCCTGCGAATCCATGGCATATCAGAGCTACGATGTGCTGCGCGCCATGGAGCAGGACGTGGGGCTTTCGATCGAGCGCCTGTCCGTCGATGGCGGTGCCTCGCGCAACGAGTTCATCATGCAATTCCAGGCCGACCTGCTGGATATCCCCGTGCTGCAATGCGAGACGGTGGAGACCACGGCAATCGGTGCCGCGTACTTGGCGGGTCTTGCCGTCGGCTATTGGGAAGACCTGGAGGAGCTGGAGCAAAATGCCCAGATCGTTAGGACCTTCCTTCCCCACATGTCCGCCGAGCGCCGCGAGCAAAACCTTGCGGGCTGGCGTGATGCAGTCAGGCGCTCGCTCAGCACCGCACAGTAGGGCTGCGATGGGCTGCTCGATACAACAAACCGCTAAACTAATGCATGGCGTGCGGCGGCAACATTGCTGCACGCCTTGTCAGCAAGGCCGTTTTGCGGCCGCAACGAAAGGGGCAATCAATCCATGACCGTCACCTACGATGCGTCCCGTGTGACGCTTGTCGACCACCCGCTCGTCCAGCACAAGCTGTCGATCCTGCGCGACAAAAACACCGGCACCAACCAGTTCCGCCAGCTCGTGCGCGAACTCGCGCTTTTTGACGGCTACGAGGCCATGCGCGACCTGCCCATGGAAGACGTCGAGGTCGAGACCCCCATCACTACCGCCACGTTCAAACAGCTTGCCGGCAAGAAACTCGCCATCGTGCCCATCCTGCGTGCGGGCCTTGGCATGGTCGACGGCATCCTCGACCTGGTGCCCTCCGCTCGCGTGGGCCACATCGGCATGGAGCGCGACGAGGTCACCCACGAGCCGCACGAGTATTACTGCAAGATGCCCAAGGATATCGACCAGCGCATCTGCCTGGTCGTCGACCCCATGCTCGCCACGGGTGGTTCGGCCGAGATGGCCATTAGCTACCTGCGCGAGCGCGGTGTCAAGGACATCCGCATGCTGTGCATCGTCGCGGCCCCCGAGGGCCTCAAGTCGCTGACTGAGAAGGATCCTGATGTGCATATCTATACCTGCGCCATCGACGACCATCTCAACGAGGCGGCCTACATCGTTCCCGGCCTGGGCGACGCCGGTGACCGCATCTACGGCACGCTCTAGTCGCTGGGCTAAGACGGCCGCGGCTGCAAATACGAAGAAACGGTGCGCGCGGATGAACA
>DAWBYD010000174.1:0-1989 GCA_052278285.1 Collinsella sp.
GCCGTTACGCCTCGAAGATGTAGACGAGGAAGGCGAGTGCTGCGATCCACATGAGCGGCTTGTTCTTGGATGCCTCGCCCTTAAAGAGCGCGACGTCCACGTAGGCGATAAAGCCCAGGCCAATGCCGGCAGAGATGGAGTAGGTGAAGGGCACGCCGGCGACAATCATGAACGCCGGGAAACCCTGCGACACGTCGGACCAGTCGATCTCGGAGGCCTCGCTCATCATGAGGTAGCCGACGTAGACCAGAGCACCGCAGGTGGCGGCGCTGGAAACGATGGTGACGATGGGGGAGAAGAACGCGGCGAGAATGAACAGCACGCCGGTGGTGACGGAGGTGAGACCCGTGCGGCCACCGTCGGCAGCGCCAGAGGTGGACTCGACGAAGGTGGTGATGGAGGAGACGCCCATGAAACCGCCCACAGCAGCGGCGGCGGAGTCGACGATCAAGATCTCCTTGATATTCTCGACGTTGCCGTCGTCGGTGAGGAACTCGCCCTGCTTGGCCACGGCCATCGCGGTGCCCATGGTGTCGAAGAAGTCACTCATGAGCAGCGAGAACGAGATGACGAGGAGCGCGGGGTCGGTAAGGACCTTGACGATGGCGGGCACGCCGCCGGCGTCGGCGATAGGGCCACCGATGCTCGAGAAGTCGAGCGGGGCGATGATGCCGGTCGGAGCCTGGGTCACACCTAGGGGGATACCGGCGATGACGGCGACGACGATGCCGATGAGCAGCGAGCCGGGGACGTTGCGGCAGGCGAGGGCGACCGTCACCAGGATGGAGATGATGCCGACGATGAAGGTGGGGGAGGTGATGTCGCCCAGACCGACGAGTGTACCGGCGCCAGCGGTGATAATGCCGGCATCGCACAGGCCAATCATGGCGATGAACAGGCCCAGACCCACCGAGATGGCGTGACGCAGGACAACCGGGATGGCGTCCATGATGGCCTCGCGCAGGCCACAAAGCACGAGCAGCAAGATGACGACGCCCTCAAGGAAGATGACGCTCATGGCCACGTGCCAGTCACCGCCGCAGACGGTGGTGGTGATTCCAGCGATCATCGCGTTGACGCCTAAGCCCGACGCGCAGGCGAGCGGGCGGTTGGCGAAGATGCCCATGCAGATGGTCATGATGCCGGCGCCCAGGCAGGTGGCGCAGGCGAGCGCTCCCGCATCGATGCCAGCGCCCGAGAGCACCGCGGGGTTGACGGCGATGATGTAGGCCATCGCCAGGAATGTTGTCAGTCCAGCGCGAAGTTCGGTCCCGATTGTGGACTTGCGCTCACTGACGTGAAAAAGTTCGTCCATGCATACCCTTTCCTTGTTCGGCCCCGAGTTTAGGCCGATTGACACGAACGCTCCCACTATAGCCCCTTTACGACGCTGTTGTTCCTCGCATGTTGATGTTCGGCGCTTTGTAGCAGACGGACGGTATTTTTCGCATGAAAATGTGTGGGTACCGTATACTTAAGCGGTTACAACGACCCCTATGGAGGAACGTATGATTAAAGAGCTTTGCCACGACGAGGCTATCCTGTCCCAGCGTTGCGAGGTTGCGACCGTCGAGGACGAGTCGGTTGCTCAGGATCTGATCGATACCATCAAGTCGCTCGACGATGCCGGCTGCCTTGCCGCTAACCAGATTGGCGTTACCAAGAAGGTTTGCGTCTACCTGGACGATGCCGGCGAGCCCCACGTGCTCTACAACCCCCGTCTGGTGTTTGGCCTGGGCGCCAGCAAGATGGAGGAGAGCTGCCTGACGCACGAGGGGGTCACCAAGTCCACGCGCTATATCAAGTGCAAGGTTGCCTTTGATCAGATTGTCGACGGCAAGATGAAGGAGTGCCGCCGCGACTACGCGGGCTTTGAGGCGCAGATGATCCAGCATATGATCGATCACTGTCTTGGAAAGTTGGTCTAAGGGGACCAAAGCACCGCACCTTGCCGCTCAATCGCTGTCTCATATACACATCTCCGAGCCC